>NZ_LR217741.1 GCF_900699035.1 Buchnera aphidicola (Cinara piceae) | reverse complement strand
CCTGTGGATAACCTGTGGATAACCTGTGGATAACCTGTGGATAACCTGTGGATAACCTGTGGATAACCTGTGGATAACCTGTGGATGCATGAAATATGTGAAATATATATTTAGAAAAAAAATTTTATATTTTAGAATAGGTTAGAATAATATACATATTATAGGGATATATCTAATATAGATAGATGCAAAATAACTAATATATATTTTATAATATATATATATTATATATATGTTATATATATAAATAATAATAATAATAAATTGTTTACTATTAAAATATATTCATTTAATTTATCTGATTTAAAAGAGAATAATAAAAATAGAGATACAGGAAAAAAATATGAAAAAATCTTGTAAAATAGAAATTTGGGAAAAAAATACACGATATCATTCTAATCCTACAGAAATTTTTTACAGATTATGCTTTAAAAAAACGAATACATTACTTTTAGAATCGTCTGAAGATGAGAATAAAGAAGGGAGAAACAGCAAAATTATTGTTGACAGCGCTCTTCGTATTACAGCTACAAATAATAAAGCTATTTTGTACGCTCTTTCAGAAAATGGAAAATTTTTATTGACGTTATTAGATAAGATTATTCCTGATACTGTTACTGTTTTAAAAAAAGAATATCAACGAATAATATATTTTTTACAGGAACCGGTATATATAGAAGAAGGCAAACGACTTTTGCTTTCATCTGTTTTTGATTGCTTTCGTTGGTTAATACAGGTTGTAAAGGTATCTTCAGGATCTTTATCAGCATTATTTTTTGGTGGATTATTTTCATATGATTTAATTTATTCATTTGAAAAAATAATTCAAAAAAATAATAAGAATATATGTCCAGATTTATGTTTTTATTTAGCAGAATCAATGATTAATATAAATCATACAACTAAAAAATCTTCTGTACAAGTGCATGTATTTTCTTCTCATTTAGCTGAAAGAGATCGATTGTACAAACGCATGCAGAGTTTAGATCAGATAATACAAGAAAAGAATAATTTCTCATCTATTCCATTAGCTACTAAAAAAAAATTAAATATAACTAGTAACATGAATGATACAGAATATGCACAGATCATTAATAATATGCGTGTTTTTATTAAACAGGGGGAAATATTTCAGGTTGTCCCATCACGTCAATTTTATTGTCCATGTACATCTCCGTTATCTGTATATCATATTTTAAAAAATAATAATCCTAGTCCATATATGTTTTTTATGCAAGATGCTCAATTTATATTATTTGGTGCTTCTCCAGAAAGTTATCTGAAATATAATTCAGATAATCGAATGATTGCACTACACCCGATTGCCGGTACACGCCCCCGTGGATTATATAAAAATAGAAGTATTGATTTAGATTTAGATAATCGAATTGAATTATCTCTACGCACCGATCAAAAAGAATTATCTGAACATTTAATGTTAGTTGATTTAGCGCGTAATGATTTATCAAAAGTTTGTTGTACTAATAGCCGTTATGTATCTCAATTAATGAAAGTAGAAAAATATTCTCATGTTATGCATTTAGTATCACGTGTTGTAGGAACTTTGCAACCCCATCTCGATATTTTTCATGCATATCAATCTTGTATGAATATGGGCACATTAACTGGAGCACCTAAATTACGTGCTATGCAATTAATTGCTCAATATGAACCTGTACGAAGAGGAGTATACGGTGGTTCTATTGGATATTTTACTGGAAAAGGAACATTTGATGCATGTATTGTTATTCGTTCTGCATTTGTTAAAAATAACATTGCTACAGTGCAGTCTGGAGCAGGGGTTGTATATGACTCAGTTACAGAAAATGAAATACAGGAAGGAAAAAATAAAGCACAATCTGTTCTACAATCTATTTTTCATGCACATCATCATTTTAAAATAGGAAATTTTTATGTCTGATATTCTTCTACTTGATAACCTGGATTCATTTACCTATAATTTAGTTGATTCATTACAATCATTTAAACAAAGGGTTTCAGTGTATAGAAATTATACCCCTTTATCTATACTTCTATCTGCTATGGAATCTATGTATAACCCAGTTATTGTTCTCTCTCCAGGTCCTGGTTTACCTCAAAATTCCGGATGTATGTTGGAATTAATCGATCTAATAAAAGGAAAAATACCAATTCTTGGTATCTGTTTAGGTCATCAAGCGATTGTTCAGTCATATGGTGGTATTATTGATACAGCGCCTGAAACTATGCATGGTAAAACCTCTTGTATTATACATGACCAGAAAGATATGTTCTCTAATCTTCCTAACCCGCTATTAGTAGCAAGATATCATTCATTGCTATGTTACTCTATCCCGTCTTCTTTATGTATCAATGCGCGCTATAATAATACTGTCATGGCTGTTAAACAGAATTATGATCGTGTATGTGGATTACAATTTCACCCAGAATCTATTTTAACTCCTATGGGTTCAATATTATTGAATCAAATATTACTCTGGTTGCGTACAAAAAATTAGGTCAATAACAGATTGTATAAAAAGATATTAAACAAATTAATTGAATTTTTTAAAATATATTGGCGCATGTATTCAATAGATAATTATTCTCTTATAATTAAACATGAATACTTCACTAATATATCCTGTGGATAACCTGTGGATAACCTGTGGATAACCTGTGGATAACCTGTGGATAACCTGTGGATAACCTGTGGATAACCTGTGGATAACCTGTGGATGCATGAAATATGTGAAATATATATTTAGAA
>NZ_LR217740.1 GCF_900699035.1 Buchnera aphidicola (Cinara piceae) | reverse complement strand
TATTTTAAAATTTTTTTTTTTTTAAAAAAATGTTAAAAAAATAAAAAATATTATATAAACAAAGAAAATTTCATATATTTAAGAATAAAAATTTTTTTTTAAAAAAAAACCCCCCTATGCAGCTAAGCATATAAGAAAAAAAAAATACAAATAGTTAACTAGGAAAATTTAAGGAATGGAATTTTTTGCTAATTTTATTAACTTAAAATATTCACAATTTACTTTTCTTTTTAAATTTTCTAACCCTAAATTACAAAGTTCTTTGGTAGAATATTTTTTTACTAAGTTATTTAAAATATATGAACGAGCGTGTTGTTCTTCAAATTGTAAAATTTTAATTGCTTTATTTTTTTGTTTTCGTATTGTATGTTTAGATTTTCTAAATAATAAAGCAGAATAAATATGTTTTTCTTTTGCTAGTTCTTCAGCTTCAATAAATGTTATCTTATTTTTTCCTTGTTTTTTAAGTTGGTTATTAACCCACTGTAATTGTTTTACTCGAACATATTCTAATCTACTTTGAGAAATATTAAATAACATAAAAAAAAGTGGCTTTAAAAATATAATTTTAGGAATATACATTTTTAAAATTTTATCCCATACTTTTTGACAACTAATTAACCCCATAGGTTCCATAAATTGTGTAATTAAACGTGACGCTCTAGTAATAGACTTATTCCCTGCGCTAGAATATGTAGATAACCCACATACATCTGATAACTTTTCTACAGACGCCATTACTAATGTAGAAACTATATTAAAATGATATAACATAGCTTGAACCATTGCTCTTAAAGCACGCGCCCTATGTTCATTTAAACGCCTCCTACGGGGCGGAAGTAGACGACCGGTTACAGGATTTTTTAATGGATTAGTATAATAAATTTCATTTCGAGCAACGTCTGTTTGTGCTGCACATTTCATAGCATATCTAATAAAAGCTGGACGTTTTTTATGATTCTCTGGTTGAATAAATTGTGGGTATGGGTTATATACGTATTTTTTTTTTACCATAAATACTCACATGTAAAAACTATCATAAATATGATAGATAATTTTAAATAGGATTAAATATTATTTTTTTTCTCTAATTCTTTATTAACTTGCTTAGATTTCCAAATGTAATTTAATACATTGATCATAGCTTGAGCGGAAGCTTCAATAATATCAGTAGCTAACCCAACTCCATGAAAATTACGTAATTTATATTGTACGACAATATCTACCTTCCCTAACGCATCCTTTCCTTCTCCATTTGCTTCTAAATGAAATTTTTTTAAAATAATAGGATATAATGTTGCTTTATTTAAAGCTTGATATATAGCATCAACAGGGCCATTACTTGTAGTAGCTTTTTGGATATTAGTTTGGGCTCCACACATTAAAATAATAGACGCAACAGAAAGACCGGATAATTTGGTTTGCACATCAAAATATTCTAACTTAAAATATTCTTCAATATTTTGTTGTTTTTTAAAAAAAGCTAAAGCTTCTAGATCATAATCAAAAATTTGTCCTTTTTTATCTGCTAATTTTAAAAAATCAATATATAATTCATTTAAATTATAATCACTATTTTTATATCCCATTTCTTTCATATGATATTCTATAGCCGCCCTCCCCGAACGAGATGTTAAATTTAATTTACAAGTATTCAATCCAATAGAATTTGGATTAATGATCTCATAATTTTCTCTGTTTTTTAATACACCATCCTGATGAATACCTGATGAATGTAAAAATGCATTTTTCCCTACAATGGCTTTATTAATTGGAATTGGCATATTACAAAATTGGCTTACTATCTTGCTGGTTCTATAAATTTCTTTTAAATTTATATTTGTATATTTATTAAATTTTTTTTTATGTATATCTAAAGCCATAATGACCTCTTCTAAAGCAGTATTTCCCGCTCGTTCACCTAACCCATTAATTGTTCCTTCAATTTGCATTGCTCCAGCTTCAATAGCACTAATAGAATTCCCCACAGCCATTCCTAAATCATTATGACAATGAACTGAAATTATTGCTTGATTAATATTTTTAACGCGATTAAATAAAGTTGAAATTATTTTTTTAAATTGTGTTGGTGTGGTGTAACCTACAGTATCTGGAATATTAATTGTAGTAGCTCCGGCTTTAATAACAGTTTCAACAATTTTACATAGATTATCCAATGATGTTCGTCCTGCATCTTCACATGAAAATTCAATATTAGTTGTATATTTTTTAGCTCTCATAATAGAAGAAACAGCCATATCCATTATTTCATTAAAACTTTTTTTTAATTTAGAAAATATATGTAAATTAGAAGTACCTAAAAAAAGATGTATTCTGAAATTAATTGCTCGTTCCATTGCTCGCGCTGCAATATCAATATCTTCCGGTAAACAACGAGCTAAACTACATATTTGACTTTTTTTAATTATTTTAGAAATAGATTGTATTGATTTAAAATCACCAGGAGAAGAAATTGGAAATCCAGCTTCAATAACATCTACCCCTAATCGCTCTAAAGCTAAAGCAATTTGAATTTTTTCACTCACCGTTAAACTAGCTTGTAATGATTGTTCACCATCGCGTAATGTAGTATCAAAAATAATAATTTTTTTGTCCATATTAGAAATATCTCAAAAATAAAATTACAATTAAAATAATTTAAAAAATTAGTTTTATATAAAACCCCATAAAATTTTTATGTTTTTATACAAAAATTTTATGGGTAAAATATTAATTATAAATTAATAATTATTAGAAATAAAACAGTATTGATATTTATTTTTTTCGTATAAATCTATTTTCTTTTCATGTGTTAAAGTATAATCAATATTATCGAAATTATACATAATACTTTGTTTGTGTATCGGGTTAATTGAAAAGGATATACTATTGTTATCAATAAAAATTTTTTCTTTTAATAAATTAATCATACAAATAATGTTTTTTTTCTTCTTTATTATAAAAAATAATTTGTCTATTATTTTTTTAGAAAAAGAAATTAACAATAATCTATTGTTTAGACAATTATTTACAAAAATATCTGAAAAACTTTGTCCAATTATTACTTTAAACCCATAGTCCAATAAAGACCAAACAGCATGTTCTCTAGAAGAGCCACAACCAAAATTACTTCTAGTTAATAAAATACTAGAATTGCGATAAATTTTTTTATTTAATATAAAATTAGGGTTTTCTATCTCCCCTAAATGATCTAAAAATCTCCAATTATGAAATAAATGTTTACCAAATCCCTTTTTATTAATTTTTTGCAAAAATTGTTTAGGAATAATTATATCTGTATCTATATTTGATATATCCAAAGGAGCTATAGAACCAATATGTTTTATAAAATTTTTCATATAAAAAAAATTATCTTTGAAAAAACTCATTAATGAGTTTTTTTATTAACATTAATAAATTTACCGTATAAAGCTGTTTGCGCAGCTAACCATGGGCTCATTAAATGTGTCCTCCCTTTTGGGCCTTGTCTGCTTTCAAAATTCCTATTACTTGTAGAAGCACATCTTTCTCCTGATTTTAATTGATCTTCATTCATACCGAGACACATAGAACAACCTGCATGCCTCCATTGAAAACCAGATTTTTTAAAGATCTTATCTAACCCTTCTTTTTCAGCTTGTTTTTTCACTAACCCTGACCCGGGTACAATGAAAGCATCTACATTATCTGCTACAAATTTATTTTGTACTACTGACGCAACAATTCGTAAGTCTTCAATTCGAGAATTGGTACACGAACCAATAAATACTTTATCTACAGGTATATTTATTAAACTAGTCCCTGCTTTTAAACCCATATATTCCAAAGATCTTTTTGCGTCTTCTAATAAATTTTTATCATTAAAATTTTTTAAATCTGGAATTTTATCATCAATAGAAATTACTTGAGATGGATTTGTCCCCCATGTAATTTGAGGAGATAAATTTGATATATTGATTGAAAAATTTTTTTCAAAAATAGATTCTGGTCCTGATTTTAAATAACCCCATTTTTTCGTATATTCATTCCATGGGCGATTTTTAGGAATAAAATTTTTGTTTTTTAAATATTCATAAGTAATATGATCAGGTTGTATAATTCCTGATTTTGCACCCATTTCAATTGCCATATTACAAATTGTCATACGACCTTCCATACTCATTTCTTTAATAATAGATCCTGTAAATTCTACTACACAACCTACACCGCCAGAAGTACCTAAATCATGAATAATTTTTAATATAATATCTTTAGGATATATATTCTTTTTTAGATTTCCATAAATATGAATTTTCATATTCTTCAAGCGGTTTTGCGGTAAAGTTTGAGTAGCAAAAACATGTTCTACTTCAGAAGTACCAATCCCAAAAGCTAAAGCACCAAATGCACCATGTGTAGAAGTATGTGAATCACCACAAACAATAGTCATACCCGGTAAAGTCATTCCTTGTTCCGGCCCTATTACATGCACAATTCCTTGATTTATATTATTTAAATCATAATATGGAATGTTAAATTCTTGACAGTTTTTTATTAATGTTTTTATTTGTTTTTGTGCCATTTTTGTAGATGAATTAATATTTCTTGATATAGTTGAAACATTATGATCCATCGTTGCAAAGGTTTGATTTGATCTACGAACAATTCTATTTTTTAATCTTAAACCATCAAATGCTTGAGGGGATGTTACTTCATGAATTAAATGTAAATCAATATAAATAATTGGTGTAATATTTTTTTCTTCATACACTAGATGTGAATTAAATATTTTTTGATATAAAGTTGTTTTCATTATTTTATTATCTCAGATAATGTTTTTGCAATATTATTACCCATTTGACTAGTTGTAATATAATTTTTTCCATTAGAAATATCTAATGTTCTATATCCTTTTTTTAAAGTATTTATTACAGCCAATTCAATAAATTGAGCAACATTATTTAACTTTAATGAATATTCACATAATAATGCTAAAGAAAGGATTTGTGCAATAGGGTTTGCTAAATTTTTACCCTCTAAATCTGGAGCTGATCCACCTGCAGGTTCAAATAAACCAAAAAAACTTTTATTTAAACTAGCAGAAGGAAGCATACCAATAGAACCAGTTAACATTGCACATTCATCTGATAAAATATCACCAAACAAATTTGAACATAATATTACATCAAACTGGCTAGGATTTTTAATAATTTGCATTGCAGCATTATCTACATATAAATGGATTAATTTAACTTCAGGGAAATTTTTAGAAACTCTTGTTACAACTTCTCTCCATAAAGAAGAACTTTCTAGTACATTTGCTTTATCTATAGAAAAAACAATTTTTCTTCTTTTTAAAGATAATTGAAATGCAATATTAGCAATTCTTTCAATTTCTTTTGTGGAATAAATTTCTGTATCAAAAGCAGAAATATTTTTTTTATCAAATGTGTTTCTACCTTTGGGTAAACCAAAATATATTCCACCAATTAATTCACGAACACATAAAATATCAAAACCATTTTTTATTATTTCTGTTTTTAACGGTGATAGCTGTTTTAAAGCAAAATTTAATTTAATAGGCCTAATATTCATAAATAAATTAAAAAATCGTCTAAGTGGCAATAAAGCGCCTGTTTCAGGCTGTTTATCACGTGATAAACGTGTCCATTTTTCTCCACCTATAGAACCAAATAAAATTGCATTAGATTGTATACACCCATCAAGTGTTTTTTTAGGTAATGGTGTCCCAAATTTGTCAAATGCTATACCTCCAATATCAAATTCATTAGTTTCTATTTTAAAATCAAATTTTTTATTTATAACATCTAAAATTTTATATGTTTGGGATATGACTTCAGGACCAATTCCATCTCCAGGTAGAACTGCTATATTAAATATTTTTTTCACTTTTTATTGCCTTTTTAATATCTTTTTATAAAAATTTATTGTATTAAAGTATACTATATAAAATATATTTTGTCTTTTTTTTTTTTTCTTTTTTTTTTTTATAAAGTTATTTTGCGTTTATCTTTTTAGGAAGCATATATGTTTTTTTACAACATGCATCTAA
>NZ_LR217739.1:300000-434997 GCF_900699035.1 Buchnera aphidicola (Cinara piceae) | reverse complement strand
ATATATATATATATATAAATATATATATAAAAAAATAAAAAAAATTGAAAAAATAAATTATTCATGATAATATAAAAAAATAAATTTAAACATTTCTTTGATACAAAAAATAAAGATTATTAATATATGAAATATATGAATTTTTTTATACAGTATAAAAAATATTTTTTTTTAGTATTATTTTTTTTAATTTTATCATTATCAATCTGTACAATTGTAATGTATAAAAAAAATAAAAAAAATATATTAAATCAAAATATAGAAGAATTCAAAAAAATAGTAGATAATTTTAAAAAAAAAAATTTATATTCTTTCGAATATAAGAAGAATTTTTTTAAAAAAAATAAAAATATATATGGAACTCTAATTGGTATTAATTTAGCAAAGCAATTATTTATTAAAAAGAAATATATGGAATCAATTTCTATATTGAAAGAAATTTTATTGTATACACAAGAAGAAAATTTAAGATATTTAATAAAACTTAATTTAGTAAAAATTTATATTAAACAAAAAAATTTTTCTTTAGCTTTGAAAATAATTAATAATATTCATGATGAATATTGGAATAATTTATTTCAAAAAAATAAAAAAAATATTCCTGTTTATAAAGAGAAAATTATTTTATGATTCCAACTATTGTTTTAATAGGTCGATCTAATGTAGGAAAATCTAGTTTATTTAATTTATTAATTAAATCTAATTCTTCGCTAATAAGTAATAAAAAACAAACTACTCGTGATCGAAATTATGGATTTTTTAAAATAAAACAACAGGAATTTTATATTATAGATACTTCTGGAATTGATTATTTTAAAAAAAAAGAAAAGAAAAATTTTATAAAAATAGAATCATATAATCAGACCAAAATTGCAATAAAAGAATCAGATTTTATAATTTTTATTGTAGATGCATATGAAGGAATTACAGAATTAGATTTTTATATTTTAAAAAAAATAAGAAGAAAAAATAAATTTATAATATTAGTAATCAATAAAATTGATAAAGTTCATAAAGAAGAACAAATAATTGATTTTTATAATTTTGGTATAAAAAAAATTTGTAAAATTTCTGTTGTACACAAAAAAGGAATTTCTCATTTATTAAACGTAATATATAATGTATCAAAGCAATTAACAAAGGAAGATAAAATAAAAAATTTTTTATGTAATACACTTGATTATTTTATAAAAGTAAAAATTTGTTTGATTGGTAAACCCAATGTAGGTAAATCTTCAATTATTAATAATTTAATAAATGATTATAGAATAATTACTAGTTCTATTCCTGGGACTACAAGAGATGCAATTACAGTTTCATTAAAAGGTAAAAATATTGAATATATTTTTACTGATACTGCCGGTATCAGAAAAAGAAATAAAAGAAAAACATTATTAGAGAAACTATCTGAAAAAAAATCTATTAATATGATTAAAAAAAATAATATATCCATAATTATTATAGATGTGAATATAGGCATTCAAGATCAAGATTTATCTATAATTAATATGGTTGTAAAATCGAGATGTTTTTTTTTTATTGTATTAAATAAATGGGATTTAATATCAAAAGGAAAAAAAAATGAAATAAAAAAAAATATAAATTATCAATTACGATTTATAAAAAATATTAAAATTATATATATATCTGCTTTATTTCGACAAGGATTAAAAAAGATTATTAATCAAATTAATATTATTTATCAAGAATCTTTAAAAGTCTTTAGTTCTTCATTTTTAACAAATATAATAAATAAAGCTGTTATTCAACATCCTTTATCTATGGGTGTAACAGGAAAAGCAATACGATTAAAATATGCACATTTAGGAAAAAAAAATCCATTATTTATTATAATTCATGGCACACAAACGAAATATATATCCAGAACATATAAAAAATATTTAATGCATTTCTTACAAAGAGAATTACAAATCCCGAATACACCCATTCAATTATTTTTTAAAGATAGCGTAAACCCTTATATTAAAACAATTAATTAGTTTTTGTATAAAAAATAATTTATAATATTTTTTTTATTCATTTACATAATTAACATTATATATTGGAATTTCAACTTCAATATCTTCTTTTCCTAGTTTCGCTTGACATCCTAAACGACTATATTTTTCTAACCCCCATGCCTTATCTAATAAATCTTCTTCTTTCTCTTTGCATTTTGATAATGACGAAAAACCCTTTCTAATTATACAGTGACATGTACAACATGCGCATGATTTTTCACAAGCGTGTTCCATTTTAATATTATTCGATAAAGCAATATCTAGAATTGTTTCCCCTGTTTTACCCTTAACAGATAAACCTTGAGGTAGAATAAATTTCTGTGGATAAAATACTATTTTAGGCATAAATTTTTCCAAAAAAATGAAATATTAGTAGAGTATATTTTTTTTTAAAAAAAATATATTTTTATAAAAAAAATACTCGTATATTAAAAAAAATATATTTTATAGTATTAATTATATTAAATATTTATATTAATTATATTATTATTTTGATAAATTGTATCAATTTTAATACTATGTTTAATATTTAATTTTTCTTCTTTAACAATTACTGAAAGTAAACCATCTGAATCTATACGAAATATTACTATTATTTTTATTTTACCTGCTTTTTTTAATGGCAACCCTTGAATTTTGAATTTTGATAATAATTTACAATTTTTAACATATTTTTTTTCTCCCTGAAAAATATTAATACAAAATCCTGTTTGATTATCTTGACCTGTTGTAAAAATTTTAACAACTTCAGTAGGAATTTTAGTATTTTTTAGGATCATTTTTTCCATAATTCCACCTAAAAGTTCAATACCTATAGAAATGGGAATGATATCTAATAACAATATAGATTGTTCTATTTTTTTATTTTTATAAAATAAAAAATTTGCATGTAAACCAGCTCCTTTAGCGACTACTTCTACTGGATTAATTAAAATTAATGGTTTAATTTTGAAAAATGAATAAATATTATTACGAATTAAGGGAATATATGTTGAACCGCCAACTAAAATTATATCATCTATATTAGATTTTTTAATTTTAGCATCGTATAAAGCGCATTTTAAAATGTGTAATGTTTTATTAACATGTTCATTAATTAATTTATTGAATTCTATAATTGAACAACTAAGCGTATAATTTAAAAATTTAATTGTTACTAATTTTTTTGTGCTTAGTTTTATTTTAATTTTTTCAGCAATAATCAGTAAATCTTTAAAAATTTTTTGATTTATTTTTAATTTATTTTTAATTTTTGAATATAAAAAATGAGCTAATAGATAATCAAAATCATCACCACCTAATTTTGGGTCACCATTAGTAGCAAGAACTTCAAATATTCCTCGTGATATTTTTAAAATTGATACGTCAAATGTTCCCCCTCCTAAATCATATATACATATAATTCCTTCTCTTTTTTTTTCTAAACCATATGCTATAGCAGCAGAAGTAGGTTCATTAATTAAACGCAATACTTTTAATTTAGTTAATTCTGCAGATTTTCTGATTATATTCTTTTGTATGTTATTAAAGTATGCAGGAACTGTAATGACGGCACCATAAATAGATGTTCGAAATTTTTTTTCTATTTTTTTCTTTATATACATGAAGAATTTTTTAATAATTGAAGAAACAGTTATTTCGCCGATATTAGTATTAAAAATTAATTCTTGTTTATTGTTTTCTGAAATATTATACGGGATATTTAAATTTTTTTTCTTTATATCAGAATATGATATTCCAATAAATCTTTTTATTGATGATATAGTGTTTTGTATATCAGTAGACAAAAATTTTTTTGCTTTCCATCCTATAGAAATTTTTTTATTACTAAAATGTATAATTGTTGGAAAAAATTTTTTTTTATTAAATTCTTTAATGATTTTAATTTTATTTTTTTTTACTGTAGATATTAAACAATAGGTAGTTCCAAAATCAATCCCTATAACAATTTTTTTTTTTTTTTCATTTTTTTTCCTTTTTTTTATATGTTATTTTTTTTAGTTTTTTTGTTTTTTTTAAAATTTTATAGATAAAGGATATATGAAAAAATGTTTTATTTGCAGAATTAATTTTTTTTTTTTTAATATTTTTATTAAATTTTTCAAAATAGAACGATAATTTATTTTTAATTTTTTTAATAAAAAAATTTATTTTTTTATATGCATTAGATTGATTTTTTATTGTTTGTATTTTTTCATATAATTCAAATTGTTCTAAAAGTATTTCTTGTTTATTAATGATTTTATTGTCTTTAATAGAATGTTTTTTTTTAGATATTTTTAATAAATGTTTTGCTCTAGTAAATTTGTTGTTTAATATATTAAATCCTTTATTAATTTTAATTGACATTGATAACTGGTTTTTTTTATCTGTAATATCTTTGTTAAACATATCTGGGTGATATTTTTTTTGTAGATCATAAAATTTATTAATTAATACTTTTTTATCTATTTGGAATTGTTGTGGTAGTTGAAATAAATTAAAATAATTCATTTGTATGCCTATAAAAATAGATTTTTTTTTAGAAAAAATATTTTTTTGTAAAAAATAAATTAAAAAATTTAAATATAAAACGATATAGTTTGACTATAACTAGTGCTGAATAAAAATACATTTAATTTCAGCACTATATTAATAGTATACTAATTTTTTATTTTTACTTATTTTATTTTTTTATATTTTTGATTATAATTAGCAATTGCTCCTTTAATAGCATCTTCCGCTAAAATAGAACAATGAATTTTTACAGGAGGTAATTCTAATTCTTTAGCAATGTCTGTATTTTTTATTTTTTTGGCTTCTTTTAAAGTTTTTCCTTTTACCCATTCAGTCATTAAAGAACTAGAGGCTATTGCTGATCCACATCCATATGTTTTAAAACAAGCATCTTCTATGATTCCATTATTATTTACTTTTATTTGTAATTTCATTACATCCCCACAAGCAGGAGCCCCAACTAAACTTGTTCCAATATTTTTTTCATTTTCTGAAAAAGAGCCAACGTTTCTTGGATTTTCATAATGATCTAATACTTTCTTACTATATGTCATAATTTTGGATTTCCTATATAAAAAGTATTAATTCCAAAGAATTTTATCCATATTGACGCCTGATTGAAACATTTCCCAGAGAGGAGAAAGTTTTCTTAATTTATGAATTGCTTTTTGAATAGCTATTATAGCATATTTAATTTCTTTAGATGTTGTAAAACGACCTATAGAAAATCTAATAGAGCTATGTGCTAATTCATCTTTTATTCCAATTGCTCGTAAAACATATGATGGTTCTAAACTTGCTGATGTACAAGCTGACCCTGAAGAAACTGCTAAATTTTTTAAAGCCATTAATAATGATTCACCTTCAATAAAATTAAAACTTATATTAATAATATGACTAGAAACATAGTCAAAATGACTATTTAAATAAATTTCTTCAACTTTGTATAAACCATTCCATAGCATATTACGTAAATATGTAGTGTGTAAAATATCTTTATTCATTTTTTTTCTTAATATCTTACAAGCTTCTCCAAACCCAACAATTTGATGAACTGGCAGTGTTCCAGATCGAAATCCTCTTTCATGTCCTCCACCGTGTATTTGAGGTGATAATCTTACACGTGGTTTTCTCCGGATATATAATGCACCTATTCCTTTCGGTCCATATATCTTGTGAGCAGAAAAAGATAGAAGATCAACATTGATTTCTTGTATATCTATTTTTATTTTTCCGACACTTTGTGTAGCGTCAACATGAAAAAATATTCCTTTTTTTTTACAAAAATTACTAATACTTTTAATATCTTGAATAGACCCAATTTCGTTATTAACATGCATAATTGAAATTAATATTGTATTTTTTTGAACTTTTTCTTTAATTTGAGAGATATTAATCACGCCATATTTATTAGGAGTTAAATATGTAACATGACATCCATTATGTTCTAAATATCGACAACAATCTAAGACAGATTTATGTTCTATTTTACTTGTAATAATATGTGTATTTTTTTTTTTATGAAATTCATAAATTCCTTTAATAGCTAAATTATTTGATTCTGTAGCACCGGAAGTAAAAATTATTTCCCGAGGATCTGAATTAATTAATTTAGCAATCTCATGTCTTGCAATATCTACTGATTCTTCAGCTTCCCAACCAAATTTATGTGATCTAGATGCTGCGTTTCCAAAAATATCATTTACTGAACAATATTTATTCATTTTTTCTTTTACTTTAGGATCTACTGGCGTCGTAGCTGCATAATCTAAATAAATAGGAAATTTCATTTTTATATAACCTTATTTAATTAAATATATATGATTGATTTTTTTTGTTGTAAATATCTATAAACCATTATATATTCTATTTCTTCGTTTGTATAAATAAATTATTTTAAAAATAAAAATTAAAAATATAATTAAATATTTTTTTTTAAACAATTTATTAAAATCATTTATTAGAAATTATACACAGTTGTGTTTTTTTTTCACTCATGTATAATAGTTTTTAATAAAATTTTTATATTTATATTTTTAATAATTTATATAGATTTTTTACTCTTTTAGGGGTGTAGTTCAATTTGGTAGAGCATCGGTCTCCAAAACCGAAAGTTGGGGGTTCAATTCCCTCCACCCCTGTATAAAAATAAACATATGCTTTATTTTCTTATCCTAATTTTTTTTCAACACATAAGTGATTTTATATATATCTTGCATATATTTTATTAATTGTTTTATATCTGTAGTAAATAAAAATTGTTAATAATTATAATAATTTATGTATAATTCAGATGTTATATAAATATATATTTATATAAAATTTTATCTAAATAAAAAATTTTTTACATTTTATATTACATGAGTAAATTCAATGCCAATATATCGTTCATCTACAACTATTAATGGAAGAAATATGGCTGGAGCAAGAGCATTATGGAGAGCAACAGGTGTTAAAGATGAGGATTTTGGAAAACCCATAATTGCAATTGTAAATTCTTTTACGGAATTTGTTCCTGGTCATATACATTTACGTAATTTAGGAAAATTAGTTTCTAAAGAAATTATTAAATATGGGGGTATTCCAAAGGAATTTAATACCATTGCTATTGATGATGGAATTGCTATGGGTCATTCTGGTATGTTATATTCATTACCATCACGAGAATTGATTGCAGACTCTATTGAATATATGATTAATGCGCATTGTGTAGATGCGATGGTGTGTATTTCTAATTGTGATAAAATTACACCCGGTATGTTATTAGCTGCATTACGATTAAATATTCCATCTATTTTTGTTTCCGGTGGACCGATGGAATCAGGTAAAATTATATTAAATAATAATATAATTAAAATTGATTTAGTAGATGCTATAGCTCATGGAGCTAATGAAAATACATCCAATAAAATTTTATCTAATATTGAACATTCAGCTTGTCCAACCTGCGGTTCTTGTTCTGGTATGTTTACTGCGAATTCAATGAATTGTTTAACGGAAGCTATAGGGCTTTCTTTACCCGGTAATGGAACGATATTAGCTACTCATGTTGATAGAAAGAAATTATTTTTAAAAGCCGGTAAAATTATTGTTAAAAATACAAAAGATTATTATGAAAATAACAATATTCAGTTACTTCCTAAGAGCATTTTTACAATATCAACTTTAAAAAATGCTATGATTTTAGATATTGCTATGGGCGGGTCTACAAACACAGTTCTTCACCTCCTTGCTTTGGCTTATGAAGCTAAAATTAATTTTAATATAACGGATATTGATTATTTATCTAGAAAAGTTCCACATTTATGTAAAATATCACCTAGTACATCATTATATCATATGGAAGATTTACATCGTGCAGGAGGAGTGTTTGGTATTTTATCCGAGTTAAGTAAAATTAATTTATTAGATACTTCAGTACACAATATACTTGGTTTGACATTAAAAGATACAATTAAAAAATATGATATCCATGGTAACAGAAATAAAAATAATTTTTCTTTTTATTCTTCAGGTCCAGGGGGAGTCAAAACTATTATTCCATTTTCACAATCATTTAGGTGGGATACATTAGATATAGATCGTATAAGTGGTTGTATTCGTTCTGAAAAATATGCGTATAGTAAAGATGGCGGATTAGCTATATTAACTGGTAATTTAGCAAAAAAAGGAAGTATCGTTAAGACCGCGGCTATTGATCAAAATAATATGATTTTTTCAGGTCCAGCTAGAGTATATGAAAGTCAGGATGATGCTGTATATGCTATTCTGCATAAAAAAATTAAACCAGGAGATATCATTGTTATTCGATATGAAGGACCTTGTGGTGGACCAGGAATGCAAGAAATGTTATATCCTACAACATATTTAAAATCAATCGGTTTAGATAAAAAGTGTGCTCTGATAACTGACGGTCGATTTTCAGGAGGTACATCAGGTATTTCTATTGGACATATTTCTCCTGAAGCTGCAAATAAAGGTTTAATTGCTTTAGTATATAATGGTGATTTAATTAGCATTAATATCCTTAAAAGAAGTATTACATTAAATGTTTCTTTGGAAGAAATAAAAAAACGAAGACATGAAGAAGAAAAAAGAGGAGACAAAGCATATACGCCAAAAAATCGTTTACGAAATATTTCGGATTCGTTAAAAATATATAGTATTTTTGCTACGAGTGCAGATAAAGGAGCAGTTAGAGATTTAAAAAAAATACACCTATAATTTTTAATATTATATAAATTTATTTTTAATATTTTAAATTATATGAAAACATATAATTAATTTCACATTACTTTCTTATATTAACTTATAATAAATAGGAATAAAAATATGAAAAATTTCTTCAATTCTCTTTCTTTTAGAGAACAATTAATTGAGTTAAAAACTGGTTTTTTAATGGATAAAAATGAATTTTTAAATTCTAAAAAAATATTGCAAGGTAAAAAAATTGTTATAGTAGGATGTGGGGCTCAAGGATTAAATCAAGGATTAAATTTAAGGGATTCTGGTTTTAATGTTTCTTTTGTGCTTCCCAAAAAATCTATAAAAAATAAATCATTTTCTTGGCAAAATGTTACTAAAGAAAATTTTCATGTAGATATATATGAAAATTTAATTCCTGATGCTGACTTAGTTATTAATTTAACTCCAGATAAACAACATACTAAAGTAGTAAAAAAATTACAGATGTTAATGAAAAAAGATTCTACTTTAGGATATTCTCATGGTTTTAATATTGTAGAAGAAGGAGAACAAATTCGTTCAGATATTACAGTCATTATGGTTGCCCCAAAATGCCCCGGAACTGAAGTACGAAAAGAATTTTTAATGGGTTTTGGTGTACCTACTTTAATTGCTGTTCATAAAAAAAATGATCCATATTTAAAAGGATTAAATATTGCTAAGTCATGGGCTTTTGGTTTAGGTTCACATAAAGCTGGAATTTTACAATCTTCTTTTATTGCAGAAGTTAAATCTGATTTAATGGGAGAACAAACAATTTTATGTGGGATGTTACAAGCATGTTCATTAGTATGTTATGAGCATCTTATAGAAAAAGGATATAGTTCCGATTATTCTGCTACATTATTACAATTTGGTTGGGAAAGATTAGCAGAATGCATGAAAGCCGGTGGAATAAAGTTATTATTATCTCGTTTATCAATTAGTTCTAGAATTCGTGTACATGAATTATCAGTACAATTAAAAAATTTATTAAAACCATTATTTTGTTTACATATGGATGATATTATTTCTGGTAATTTTTCTAAAAAAATGATATCTGATTGGCAATGCGGGGATAAACAATTAATAAAATGGAGAAAAAATTTAAGAAAATCCAGCTTTGAAAATGCTAGTTTATATGATAATAGAAAAATTTTAGATTATGAATATTTTGATAAATGTTCTTTAATGGTAGCAATGTTAAAAGCAGGTGTAGAATTATCTTTTGAAACTATGATTGATACAGGTATTACTCCTGAATCAGCTTATTATGAATCATTACATGAGTTACCATTGATAACAAATACTATTTCTAGAAAAAGATTATATGAAATGAATTTAGTTATATCAGATACAGCTGAATATGGTAGTTATTTATTTTCAGATCGAGCAATCCCTTTATTAAAGAAATTTTTAAAATCTCTTCGTAGTGATGACTTAGGAGAATCAATTAAAGATTCCTTTATTAGTAATGTTCAATTGTTAAAGTTAAATAATTTAATTAATAAACATCCTATTGAAAAAATTGGAGAAAAATTACGTTTATATATGAAAGATATGAGATCTTCAGTATATAATATTAAAAAATAATTTAGTTTATTTATGTATAAAATTATTTTTATGTAGATATTTATTGTTTTTATTTTTTTTAAATAGAATATTTTAATTTAAAAACTATTTTTATAGTATTACATTTATGATATTAAATAAAATTCAACAAAAAGCTCTTCATATAATTAATGAACCTTGTTTAATTTTAGCGGGAGCCGGTTCAGGTAAGACTAGTGTTATTATTAATAAAGTAGTAACATTAATTACAATCTATCAATATGATCCTAAAAAAATTTTTGCTGTTACATTTACTAATAAAGCTGCAAAAGAAATTGAATTACGATTATTTAAGAGATTGACGATTAAACAAATTCAAGATATTACTATATCGACATTTCATTCATTAGGTTTAAAAATTATTCGAAGTGAATATAAATGTCTAGGTTTAAAATCAAATTTTACTTTATTTGATGAAAGTGAACAATTACGGCTTTTAAAAAATATAACACGTAGTATGAAAAATTGTAATGTTTTTTTTTTAAAAAAACTACTATATCAAATTTCTTATTGGAAAAATAGATTATTAAATCCAAATTTAGCACGTAAATATACTAATTCTTCTGTAGATAAACAGTATATTTTTTTTTATGAAAAATATGATAGTTTTCTTAAACAACATAATATATTAGATTTTAATGACTTAATTTTTCTACCAACCATTTTATTAAAAAATAATATCAATATTAGATTACGTTGGCAAAAAAAAATTCAATATTTATTAGTAGATGAATATCAAGATATTAATATAAGTCAATATGAGCTAATTAAATTATTATGTGGATATAATTCTAATTTTACTGTGGTAGGTGATAATGATCAGTCTATTTATTCTTGGAGAGGTGCTCAACAAAAAATTTTTTATTTATTAAAATATGATTTTCCGAATTTAAATATTATTAAAATGGAACAAAATTATCGTTCTTCAGGTTGTATATTACATGCAGCTAATATTTTAATTTCAAATAATGCTAACTTTTTTAATAAAAAATTATTTTCAAAATTAGATTATGGTAATAAAATATATATTATTATGTCTATTAATGAAATATATGAAGCTCAAAAAATAATTACATATATTAAAAATCATAAAAAAAAAAATAATAAAAAATATAAAGATTATGCGATTTTATATCGTAGTAATTATCAAGTTAAGGTAGTAGAATCAGAATTAATTTATCAAAATATTCCTTATTATATTCATTCAGGACGATCTTTTTTTGATTTATTAGAAATTAAAGATTTATTAGCATATTTACGATTAATTATAAATCATAACGATGATTTAGCTTTTTTACGTATTATTAATACCCCGAATCGGAGGATAGGATTAGTTACACTAAAAAAGTTAAAAGATTTTGCACATATCAATAAAATTAGTCTTTTTGTTGCGAGTACTGATAAAAGAATAAAATTAAAATTACTGAAGAATGTTGTTTTACGATTAAATAATTTTTCCTTATGGATTTCAGAACTCTCTTCTTTTTTATCTTATTCACCAGAAAAAATTTTGAAAAAAGTTCTTCAAGATACAAATTATTTTTCGTGGATTTCATCTTGTTATAATGATGTTAATATTTCAGAAAAAAGAATACAAGATGTAATTTTTTTTTCAGAATGGTTTAAGAAAACATTAGTTGGTGATTGTTTTAATTTACCTATGAAATTGGAAGATGTATTAATACGTTTTTTTTGTGGTGATTTTAATCATCCAATTCAGGATAATAAAAATAAGAAATTTGATGGATTACAATTAATGACAATACACGCATCAAAAGGATTAGAATTTTCAGTAGTTTGTATTATTGGTGTTGAAGAAGGCACTTTACCACATAAAAAAAGTATTATGGATGGTAATATTACAGAAGAACGTCGTTTAATGTATGTAGGAATTACAAGAGCAAAAAATCAATTACTTCTTAGTTTTTGCAAAAAAAAGAAAAGATTTGGTATATTTGTTAATTTAAAACCCAGTCGATTTTTATTTGAATTACCAAAAAAAGAAATTTTTTGGGTAAAGTATATAGCTAAATAAAAATAATAATTTTTTTCAAATAAAATATGATATATATCATCGTCAATGAAACTTGTTAATTTTATATTAACTACAATTTTTTTTAACACATATAATTATTATTGTAAAAATTATTTTTATATATAAAAAATATATATTAGGATGTTTATGAAAATTACTAAAATTATTGAATTAACAGATAAAAATTTTGAAACAGAAGTTTTTTTAGCAAAAAAATTTGTTTTAGTTGACTTTTGGGCTGATTGGTGTGGACCTTGTAAAATATTATCACCAATTTTAGAAGAAATTGCTAATGAATATTCAGAAAAAGTTCTTATCGGTAAGATAAATATTGATACAAATAAAAAAATACCTATTGAATATTCTATACGGGGCATCCCTACTTTATTATTATTTAATAAAAATAAGATTATAGGAACTAAAATAGGTGTTTTATCTAAAACAGAGTTAAAAAATTTTTTAGATAAAAAATTATTAGATTAAATAAATTATTTTGTTTAGTTTGTTTGTTTTTTTATACGGGTAAATATAATAAAATAAATAATTTTATTATAAAAAACTGATTTTTTTAATTATTTTTTTCATATTTACCTTTTATTTACAATAATATAATTATATTTTTTGCATAAAAAAATAATATATTCAATATGAATTATTAAGTAATTCTATATATAGTATTTTTTTTTATATAAAAAATATTTTATAGTTTTTTTTCCAAATAGATTGAGAAATTCACTATTATGAATCTTACGGTATTAAAAAATACATCAGTATCAAAACTTATTATTTTAGGTGAAAAGATTGGTCTTGAAAATTTAGCTCGTATACGTAAACAAGATATTATTTTTTCTATTCTTAAACAACATTCTAAAAGTGGAGAAGATATATTTGGAGATGGTGTTTTAGAAATTTTACAAGATGGTTTTGGTTTTTTAAGATCTTCGGATTGTTCTTATTTAGCTGGTCCTGATGATATCTATGTATCTCCTAGTCAAATTCGTCGTTTTAATTTAAGAACAGGAGATACTATTTCTGGAAAAATTAGACCCCCTAAAGAAGGAGAAAGATATTTTGCTTTATTAAAAGTGAATAAAGTTAATTATGATCATCCAGAAAATTCACGTAATAAGATTTTATTTGAAAATTTAACACCTTTACATGCTAATTCTCGATTAAAAATGGAACGCGGTAATGGTTCAAAAGAAGATTTAACTGCTAGAGTATTAGATTTATCATCACCAATTGGTAGAGGTCAGCGAGGTTTAATTGTAGCACCACCAAAAGCAGGAAAAACAATATTATTACAAAATATAGCACAAAGTATTGCGTATAATCATTCTGATTGTTTTTTGATGGTTTTATTGATTGATGAAAGGCCTGAAGAGGTGACTGAGATGCAACGGTTAGTTAAAGGCGAAGTTGTTGCTTCTACTTTTGACGAACCAGCATCTAGACATGTTCAAGTTTCAGAAATGGTAATCGAAAGAGCAAAGAGATTAGTTGAACATAAAAAAGATGTTATCATTTTATTGGATTCAATTACTCGCTTAGCTCGCGCATATAATACTGTTGTTCCAGCTTCCGGAAAGGTATTAACAGGGGGTGTAGATGCTAATGCTTTACATAGACCTAAAAGATTTTTTGGGGCCGCACGTAATGTAAAAGAAGGCGGTAGTTTAACTATTATTGCTACGGCTTTGATTGATACAGGATCGAAAATGGATGAAGTAATTTATGAAGAATTTAAAGGAACTGGTAATATGGAATTACCATTATCTAGAAAAATAGCAGAGAAACGTGTTTTCCCTGCTATAGATTATAATCGTTCAGGAACGCGAAGGGAAGAATTGTTAACTGTTCCTGAAGAATTACAGAAAATGTGGATTTTACGAAAAATTATTCACCCAATGAGTGAAATTGATGCTATGGAATTTTTAATTAATAAATTATCTATGACGAAAACAAATGATGAATTTTTTAATATGATGAAAAGATCAAAATAATTTTTATTAAAATAAATATTTTTCTTTATGTTTAATTTAATTGGTATTATTTGGATTTAAGATTAATTTTTTGTTTAATTTAATTATTTGAATAAAAAAAAATTTATTTTATTTAATAAATAAAATAAAATACTAGATTTTTTTTATTAGTATATATATACTATGATTTTATAGATGATAAAAATTTGTTTTTATAATAAATATTATTTTTTTATATTAGATTTATATAAAATATTTTTGCGTCCGTAGCTCAATATGGATGGAGCATTACTTTCCGAAAGTAAAGGTCTCAGGTTCAAATCCTGTCGGGCGCAATTTAAAATCTATATTTTTTATTTATTTATTTGTTTTTTGGTGGTCATAGCTTAGCAGGTAGAGCTCTGGATTGTGATTCCAGCGGTCATGGGTTCAAATCCCATTGACCACCCAAATATATTTTTTAAATGTATTAATATACATAATGTAATTTTATTTTTGAAAACAAATAAATAAAATTTTTATCAGATAATATCGGCGAATAGCGCAGTTTGGTAGCGCAACTGGTTTGGGACCAGTGGGTCAGAGGTTCAAATCCTCTTTCGCCGATTATAATTAATATATTTATATTTTTTATTTTTTAATCTGATTAAGATTTGAAAAATATATTTTGTTTTTTGTTTGATTAAAAAATTCTTTTTCTAAAATATATTTAATTTTTTGATTAGTTCGAATACATTTCCATGTATTTTTTTTAAAAATTAAATGATATCCTTGATTTGATGTAGCTATCCATAATTGTTTTAGATATTCTTGAGAATTGATAATGATTTTATTTTTATTTTTAAATATTATTGTTATCATATTTTCTGAAAATATATAATCTAAATCTATTTTTTCTTCATATTTATTTATTATATTTTCTATAATTAATAATGTTTTTTTGAATTTTTGATGAAATGATGTAATATGCATATGTATCCTAATATAGAATATATTATTCAATAGTTTATTTTAAAATTTCATTATAACATTGATCTTTTTATATAAGGAACAATTAATTTGTTATTAAAAAAAAATACTGTTTTTTTTTCTAAAATGCACGGTTTAGGAAATGATTTTATCATAATTGATTCTTTAAAATATAATTTTTTTTTTCTTCAAAATTAATACAAAAATGGTCGAATAGGTTTTCAGGAATTGGATTTGATCAATTATTAGTAATTGAAAAATCAATATCTAAAAAAGCTCATTTTCATTATAGAATTTTTAATTCTAATGGGATCGAAGTTGAACAATGCGGAAATGGTGCTAGATGTATAGCATATTATTTGTTTATTAAAAAAAAAATTAGTAAAAAAAAAATTTGTGTTAGTACTAAAAATAGGTATTTATTTTTAGAGCATGTTATAAAAAATATTTTTAAAGTAGATATGGGTGAACCTCTCTTTTTACCCAATAAGATTCCTTTTTTACAAGAAAATGTGCAATATTATTATAATATTTTTGTTGATAAAAAAAAATATTCTATTAGTGTTGTTTCTTTAGGGAATCCTCATTGTGTACTACAAGTAGAAGATATTAATAGTTTCCCAGTTGATAAGATTGGTTTGAAATTATCAAAACATATTTCTTTTCCTGAAGGAGTTAATGTTGGATTTATGCAGATAATTTCTAAAAAAAAAATTTTGTTACGAGTATACGAAAGACATGTTGGTGAAACTCAAGCGTGTGGTAGTGGTGCTTGTGCCGCCGTGGCTGTAGGAATTAGGAATAAAATTTTATTTAATTATGTAACAGTGAAATTATTACAAGGGAAATTAAAAATTTTTTGGGATGGAATATTAGGGCATACATTGTATATGTCTGGAGAAGCATCACATGTTTATGATGGATTTATCACATATTAATTTATTTTAATATAATATTTTTTTTGAAAAAAATTTTTTATTAGTTAAATATTTTTTTATTTATTTTTTTTCGAAAAATATTAATTAAAACAATAATTTTATTAATTTTACTTATTATTTTCTTTATTAAAGTTAATTTTATTATTTGACTTTTTTTATATAGTGCAGTATATAAGCAATATACAGTTAATATTTAAATTAATTTTAAATATATTAAAATTTTTTTATATTAGAATTATTATATTAATTTTTTAATATATATTGAATAATATATATTTAATAATATATAGATTTTTTTTGAAAATATATTTAATTAAAAATTAAATATATATGAAAAAATATTTTTTATATTAATTTAAGTATAAAAATATATTGGTATATATTTTTATATTTTTTTGATAATTGAAATTTCATATTTTAATTATTTAATTACTTTTTTTAAAAAATATTTTATAAATTAATTTTATTGATATCTTGTATTTTATACATATAAAAGGACAGAAATATTATGTCATCAGTTTCTTTAATAAAATCTAATTTACATGTAAACTCAAAAATAATAAAAAAAATTGATAATGTTCGTATATTGCGTAATAAAAATTTAAATGATGTTGATGTTACAATAGTTAATTCAACACCTCCAAAATATACAGATTTTCTAAGTCCTGAGAATAAATATACTAAAAAACATGTAATTTATTCTGATCAAGATATTACTAATTATTCAGTAAATCGGGATGAGAATACTAATTTTATTCATACTCAATCTAAAAAAGAAGATTGTAATAATTCAATTAATGATTCTGATATTTTTCATGTTGCTAAAAATAGTAGTATACAATATACTATTCAAGATATTTTTGTAAAAATTTTTAATCAACCTCATATTAAATGGAATCTTTTAAACTCTTCTAATTTTTCAGATAAAACTATTCGTCAAGCAAAAAAATTACAAGAATCATTTAAAAAATTAATTCATACTGGTACTTTAGATAAAAAATTTTTAAGTAATATAAATGATAAAATAGTGTTTCTAAATGGAAAAATGATTCCTTCTGTGGAAGCTCCAGATATAGTTGATGTGTTTCAAACTTCTATTACAGATTATCAATCACAACAATTAATTTCTACATATCTACATCCTGAAATATTAGAAGCAGCATGGAAAAATTTATCCATACGTTATCCGGAAGTTAAAGATAGAACATCTTATAACGTTCATTATGCGTATGAAATTGATAATATTGGTCCAGGTGCATATAAATTAGCAGTTACAAAAATGGCGGATTTACAACCTTCTTATTCAAATGAAATGGATTTAGTGAATCAGTATGGTGTTAGAGCGGCTATGATTGTTACTAAAGATTCTAATCCAAAAATGAAATATTCATTTTTTGTGCAATAGTTATATTAAATTATAATTGTTTGTTAATTTCATAGTATTTATATATTTTTTGCATATCTTTAGAATTGATTCCTTTTTTAAGGGAATCAATTCCATAATAAATATTTTCTTATAATTAAGTATCACCAATAATTTTCACTAGTTATATGTCCAGGTTTTCTACGAAAATGTTTTCTCATTTTTTTTAATGAAAATAATATTTTTTGTGTATCTTTTATCATATTTGGGTTTCCACATAACATTACATGTGATTTCTTTTTATTTAATGGTTCTTTTGTAGATTTTTCTAGTTCTCCTGAAATAATTAAATCTGTTATACGCCCATACAGATATTTTTTATTTTTTTCTTGGCTTAATATTATTTTTATTTTTATTTTATTTTTGTATTTTTTTTTTATTTTTTTAAATAATTCTAAATAATTTAAATCTGTGCTATATTTTACTGCATATATTAAAATTATTTTTTTAAATTTATTTAATACATTTTCATTTTGTAATATAGAACAATATGGGCCTAGAGCCGTACCAGTAGAAATCATCCAAACATTTTCTTTACTTGGTAATTCTGAAAAAGTAAAAAAACCAAATGAATTTTTTTTAATAAAAATTTTATTATTATAAATATCATATAATTTCGGAGTAAGTTTTCCTTTATTAATTAATAAAATATAGAATTCTAAATTTTTATTAGTAGGATCATTCACAAATGAATAAGCTCTTTGTATTCTTTTTTTTTGTGAATTAATATATGACAATTTGGTAAATTGTCCGGCTATAAAAGAATTAATAGGAGCTGTAATAATTAATGTAAATAAATTATTTTTCCATTTTTTTAGATTTACTACATCTACTTTTAACCATTGATTCATATAGTAATATTCCAGTATTATATTGTATATAAAAATATATTTTTATTAAGATTTCATGTATGACATATATAGAAAAATTTAATTTTTTTTAATTGATTTAATTCTTTTAAAAAAAGTATTATTTTTTATATATATTGTTTAATATTTATTATGACTATTATTAATATTGTTATAGTTAATAATTTAATTTCAATAATATATATAAAAAATTTTTTTTAAAAACTATTTTTTTATTTAAAATAATTAAAATATTTTATAAATATTTTTTTATAAATATTTATAATTTATTGTATTAATTATATCAATAAATATTTTATATTTGAATGGTATCATTATGGTTTTAGAAGTATTTTCTAATTTAGAAATAAAAGTACAGGAATCAGTAGATTATATTTCATCATTAAAATTAAAAATTAATAATTTAAAATTAAAAAATAAAAATTTGAAGGAAAAATTAAAAAATATTTATTCTTTAAAAGAACGTATTGAAAAAAAAAATATTTTTATACAAGAAGAAAGAATTAAATGGAAATCTAAAATAAGATCTCTTTTAGATAAAATTAATAATTTAGAATAATAAATATTTAATTTAAAAAATAAAATTATGATTTATAATTGCCTATCATAAAGAATTATGTCTAGGATAGGCAATTATTTTCATGAATCTAATTTTTTTAAATACATATTTTTTAAATATTTTTTATAAAATAAATCGACTTAAATCTTGATTGTCTACTAGTTTTTCCAAATGTAGACTAACATAATTTTCATTAATATATATTTTTTTTCCAGATTGTTCGCTTGCATTAAATGAAATTTCTTCTATTAATTTTTCTAATACTGTATATAGTCGACGAGCTCCAATATTTTCCATAGATTCATTTATTTTCCAGGATGCCTCTGCAATTTTGCGAATTCCTTTTTTTGTAAAAACAATATCTACTCCTTCTGTTTTTATTAAAGAAATATATTGTGTAGTGATGGATGCATTTGGTTCTGTAAGAATTCTTTCAAAATCATCTATTGTTAGTGCGTTTAATTCTACACGTATAGGCAGTCTTCCTTGTAGTTCTGGTATTAAATCAGAAGGAGTTGATGTTTGAAAAGCTCCTGATGCAATAAACAATATGTGATCAGTTTTTACTACTCCATGTTTTGTAGATACAGTACATCCTTCAATTAATGGTAAAAGATCTCTTTGCACGCCTTCTCTAGATACATCTGAATTTGATGTCGAAGAATGATGTCTACAAATTTTATCAATCTCATCAATAAATACGATACTATTTTGTTCAACTGAATATATTGCTTGTTCTTTTATTTCTTCTAAATTTAGTAATTTTGTTGCTTCTTCTTCAATTATTAATTTCATTGCATCTTTAATTTTAAGTTTACGTAAATTTTTTTTTTTGCCTCCTAGGTTTTGAAATAAAGACTGTAGTTGATTAGTTAGTTCTTCCATACCAGGGGGTGACATTATTTCTATTCCAATAGGTGTAGAAGAAATTTGTATTTCAATTTCTTTATTATCAAGTTTCCCTTCACGCAGTTTTTTACGAAAAATTTCGATTGTATTTTCTGGTTTTTCTATTGAATTATCATTATTCCATTTACTATCTGGCACAGGAATTAAAATTTTTAAAATTTTTTCTTCTGCACGTTTTTTTGCTTTTTTTTTGTTTTTTTCTATATTTTGTGTGCGAATCATTTTGATCGCTAAATCTGTTAAATCACGAATGATAGAATCAACCTCTTTTCCTACATACCCAACTTCAGTAAATTTTGTTGCTTCTACTTTTATAAATGGCGCATTAACTAGTTTAGAAAGTCTACGTGCAATTTCTGTTTTTCCTACCCCCGTTGGTCCAATCATTAAAATATTTTTAGGAGTAATTTCATTACGTAATTCTGAATTTAATTGCATCCTTCTCCATCTGTTTCGTAAAGCGATAGCAACAGCGCGTTTGGCGTTTTCTTGTCCAATTATATGTTTATTTAATTCTTTCACAATGATTTGTGGGGTCATTTCCGGCATTAATCTTTCCTTATTATTTTTCTGAGTATATTTCATGTATAGTAAATGATTTATTTGTATATATACAAATATTAGCTGCTATTTTTAAGGATTTTTTTACTATTTTTGTTGCATTTAAAGTTGTATTTTTTATTAAAGCATATGCTGCTGATTGGGCGAATGGTCCCCCTGATCCAATTGCAATAATATCATTTTCTGGTTGTATTACATCACCATTTCCTGTAATTATTAGAGAATTTTTTTTATCTGCTACTGCTAATAACGCTTCTAGTTTTCGTAATAATCTATTATTTCTCCAATCTTTTGCTAACTCTATTGCAGATCTTTGTAATTGTCCTTGATATTTTTCTAGTTTTTTTTCAAACAATTCAAATAATGTAAAAGCATCAGCAGTTCCCCCTGCAAAACCTACGATTACTTGATTTTTGTAAATTGAACGAACTTTCTTTACATTACTTTTCATAATAGTGTTTCCAAATGTAGCTTGTCCATCACCACCAATTGCTACTTTCCCTTGAATACGGACACTTAATATAGTAGTCATAATTAATAGGTTCTCTAATTTTTTTATAAGTATACATATTTTAATTTTAATAGCGTATTTTTATTATTTACATATATATTTTATATAATTAAATATTGATTTTAAAAAATATTACATATACTATATGTATAGTTTTTATTAAAAATAAAAATTATTTTAATAAAATTTAGTATAATATTAGAAATTATCACTCAATTTTATAAGTATAAATCTACTTTTTATAGAGAATATATTATGAAAAAAAATATTCATCCACAATATAAAAAAATTTTTGCAATTTGTTCTTGTGGATATAAAATTCCTGTTTTTTCTACTAAAAATAGTGATATGTTGCTGGATTTATGTTCTCAATGTCATCCTTTTTATACAGGAAAACAAAGAACAATGAATAATAAAGGTCGAATAAAAAGATTTCAAAAACGTTTTAATTTTTTAGAAATAAAATAAAAGATTATTTTTTTTTGAAAAAAAGTATATAGTTTTAAAAAATAAAACTAGATATATGTCCGTTATCTATTTTTAATAGATTTTTATTAAACTGAATTTTTTGGTATAGGATTAAATTAAAAATAAAATTATTTTAAAAAAAAGTATAATTTTTTATTTTAATTTTTAAGAATAGTTAAAAATTAATAATTTTAAGCGGGAAACGAGATTCGAACTCGCGACCGCAACCTTGGCAAGGTTGTGCTCTACCAGCTGAGCTATTCCCGCAATAAATTATCATTCTTGATTATATAAAAATTATTTTTTTTTTGCAAGAATTATTTAAAATATTATTGTACAAAAATGTTTTTAGAAATGTTTATTATTTTGTTTTTATTAATATAATTATAATTATTTTTTTCATAAATTTTTTTTTAAATTAATAGAATTTTTAGATATTTTTTTTGATATATTAAATTTATCTATTTTTTTGTATAATAATTTTTATTATTTTTAAAATTAATAAAAATATTTTTTTTATATTTTATATGAAATATGTTTATTTTTATAAAATAATTTGAATATAAAAAGGTTATGTATGAAAAATATTAATCCAGTAAAGACTGCTGCATGGAAACAATTAAATAATCATTTTCTTGATATTAAAAATGTTCATATAAAAAATTTATTTCATTTAGATAAAAATAGATTTACAAATTATTCTATTATTTTTAATAATGAAATTTTAGTGGATTTTTCTAAAAATCGTATTACTGAAAAAACTTTACAATTATTATTATGTCTCGCTGAAGAATGTTATGTATTTGATGCTATAAAAAGTATGTTTTTAGGTAAATTAATTAATAAAACTGAAAATAGATCAGTATTACATATTGCTTTACGTAATAAATTAGATAGTAAAATTATTATTAATAATTTAGATATTATGTTTTCCGTGAAAAAAGAATTAAAAAAAATAAAAAATTTTTCTAATGAAATAATTACAGGTAGATGGAAAGGATATACTGGTAAAAGTATATCAGACGTTGTAAATATTGGTATTGGTGGTTCACATTTAGGTCCTTATATGGTGACTGAATCTTTAAAAGCTTATAAAAATCATTTGAATATTCATTATCTTTCTAATATTGATGGAACTAGTATTATTGAAATATTAAAAAAAGTTAATCTAGAGACAACTATTTTTTTAATAGCCTCTAAATCTTTTTCGACTGATGAAACTATTAGTAATGCAAATTATTTAAAAGATCAATTTTTTTTTAAAACTAATAATTTGAATTATTTTTCTAAACATTTTTTTGCTTTATGTGAAAATACTAGTTCAGCTTTAAATTTTGGTATTGATAAAAAAAATATTTTTAAATTTTGGGACTGGGTAGGCGGTCGTTATTCTGTATGGTCTGCTTCAGGTTTATCTGTCGCTTTATCTTTAGGTTTTCATAATTTTGAATTATTATTATATGGTGCTTATAGCATGGATCAACATTTTCTAAACGAAAAATTATCTACTAATATTCCTGTTATTTTAGCGCTAATAAATATTTGGTATACAAATTTTTTTCATACGGAAACAGAAGCAATTTTTCCTTATGATGAATATATGCATATTTTTCCTGAGTATTTGCAACAAAATTTTATGGAATCTAATGGTAAATCTATAGATCGTAATGGAAAATTAGTGACTTGGAATACAAGCCCGATTATTTGGGGTCAATCTGGTACTAATGGTCAACATTCTTTTTTTCAATTATTACATCAAGGTACAACTTTAGTGCCATGTGATTTTATTATTCCGGTACTTAGTCATAATCCTATTAATAATCATCATGAAAAATTATTATCGAATTTTTTAGCGCAAACTCGGTCTTTAGCTTTTGGTAATGATTATGATATTCATAAAAATGAAATTTCAAATAATTTTATTAATAAAAATAAATTATATCAATACTGTGAAGGTAATAAACCAAGTAACTCAATTATGTTGAAAAAAATTACTCCATATTCTTTAGGTTCCTTAATGGCTTTATATGAACATAAAGTTTTTGTTCAAGGTATTATTTTAAATATATTTAGTTTTGATCAATGGGGTGTAGAATTAGGGAAATCTGTAGCAAGTGATATATATAATAATTTATTATATAACAGTTTTAATAAGAAATATGATAGTTCTACAGAAGGGTTATTAAAAACTTATAAAAAATGGAATAATATTTTATAGACATATATAATAATATTTTAAATAAAAGATATTTTTATAAAAAATACTATAGAAAATATTTTTTATTAAAAAGATATATACAATTTTTTAGTTTTATTTTTTTAAAAAAATTTAATGAAAGATATAAATTATCTTTAACAATATATGATAAATAAAAAATGAATATTCAATCAATTATATTTTTCTTAATGGGCCCTACAGCAATAGGGAAAAGCGCTTTAGCTTTAAAAATAAAAAAAAAATTTCCTGAAATAGAATTATTGAGTGTAGATTCAAAATTAGTATATCAAGGTTTAGATATCGGTACAGATAAACCGAATAAAAAAGACTTAAAAGAAAATTTTCATCGTTTAATAAATATTAAATCACCGAAAGAAATTTATTCAGCTATTGATTTTTATAAAGATTCTATAAAAGAAATAAAAAATATTTTAAAATTTGGGAAAATTCCTTTATTAGTTGGAGGAACAATGTTTTATTTTAAAGTCTTACTAAATGGATTTGCTTATTTACCTCCATCTAATCCTTTAATTAGACAATATATTTTTGAAGAAATATGTTTTAAAAAAAAAAAAAGATTATTTGATATGTTAAAACAAATTGATATTATTTCTAGTAAAAAAATTCATATGAATGATGTTCAGCGTGTTTTACGTGCTGTTGAGATATTTTTTGTGTCAGGGGGATTTTCACGTAGTACATTAATTAAATCTATGCATACACAATTACCATATAAAGTATATCAATTTGGATTAATTCCATATAAAAAAGATCTTTTATATAAAAAAATAGAAGAACGTTTTAATAATATGTTAAATAATGGATTTGAAGACGAAGTACGTATTTTATATCAAAGTCAGTATTTAAATCCTTCTTTGCCATCTATTAATAGTATCGGTTACAAGCAAATGTGGATGTATTTACAAAATAAATGTACATATCAAGAAATGATTAATGATACTATTAAATCTACTCGTAAATTAGTTAAACATCAATTAACATGGTTAAATAATTGGAAAGATATTACATTAATAAATGATAATCAAATAAATATTTTAATAAAAAAAATTAAAAAAATATTAGAATGTAATAAATAAATTTTAATAAAATATATTTTTTTCATAAAGAATTTTAATATATATAAACTTTTATTTATTTCTAAAATATATAAATATAAAACTTGTATTTATTAAAAATGATATAGTAAAATTATTTTTTTATAAAAAAATTTTTTATTTTTATATATAGTATAATTATATTTTTTGAATTAAATAAGATTTATATAATTTTTTTTATATTTTTATTATATTTTTTTGATTTTTTTATTAATAAAAAATATTTTTTATTTAAAACTATTTTTTTTAATGAATATAATTATGTTAATATAATAGAATATTTTTTTAAGTTAGAAACAATTGAATTTTTGAATTTTTTTTAACTTTATATATATTAAATTTTTATTTATGTTTATATTTTAATAAAATAATTTAAACATTATATTTCTTATATTTTAAAGGAGTTTTATTAGTGCGTCACTATGAAATAGTCTTGATGATTAATCCGGATAAAAGTGAAAAAATTTCACAAATTATTGAATATTATTCAAATCTTATAATTACCAAAAAAGGAGTAATACATCGTTTAGAAGACTGGGGGCAGCGGGTATTATCATATCCGATAAAAAAATTAGAAAAAGCGCATTATATTTTAATGAATATTGAAGTATCAGTTGAATTTTTAAAATATTTAGAAAATAATTTTAAATTTAATATAAGTATAATCCGTTATCTTATTCTTTTATGTTCAGAAGCATTTAAGAAAATGTCACCTATATTACAGATTCAAGAGAATTCTAAAAAAGAATTAGTTTCTTCTAAAAACAATAGACGTAAAAATATAAAAAAAGTTTTAAGTTAAAATATTTTGATTTCATTTAAAATATACTATTATAATATTTATTATATTTCAGAGGTTTTATTATGATTCGTTATTTTCGTCGTAGAAAGTTTTGTAGATTTACAGCGGAAGGAATTAAATATATAGATTATAAAGATGTTGTTATGTTAAAAAATTATATTACTGAAAGTGGAAAAATTGTTCCTAGTCGTATTACTGGAACAAAGGCAAAATATCAAAGAAAATTATCTCGTGCTATTAAAATAGCTCGTTTTATTAGTTTAATCCCTTATACTGATCAACATAAATAAAAAAATAATTATTTTTTATAATATTAAAAATAATATTTTTAAGGTGTTTATATTATATGAAAGTTATTTTATTAAATACTATCGAGACATTAGGAAAAAAAGGTCAAGTAATCATTGTAAAAAATGGATATGCTAGAAATTATTTAATACCCACTAGTAGAGCTTTATTAGCTACTTCAAATAATATTAAAATTTTTGAAAAAACTAGAATATTTGCAGAAAAACAAGAACTTAATAAAAGAAAAAAAGCAATTAATAGTATTAAAATTCTTAAGTCAATAGGTGCAATTATTTTTTTTATGAAATCAAGTGAGAAAAAAAAAATTTTTGGTTCAATTGGAATAAAAGATATTATTAAACAGTTATCTTTAATTGGTCTTTTGGTTCAAAAAAATGAAATTAAATTACCTCAAGGTTTATTACGTTATTTAGGAATTCATGAAGTTGTATTTACTCCATATAAAAATATTTCTACTGTATTTAAAGTAGTTATTTTATCAAAATAAAATATTTATTGAAAATTAGGATTATTTTTATGTGTACGGATTCATTAAAATGCAGAATAAGAATTCTTGATTCTCGTATTGGAACGAATTTTTTTTTTCCTGAATATTTATCTAATGGATTATCTGGATTTTTTTTAAGAGCTTGTATTAAAGAAAAAATATATATTTTCTCTGAACAAACAATATTAATTTCTACAGGAATATTAGTCAATTTATTTGATAAAAATGTTGATATACTTATTAAGCCTTTACATAAAATAAAAGAAACATATAAAATTGTGATAGGTAATCCATTTAGTATAAAGAATTTTTTTTATAATAATGAATTAAAAATATCTATATGGAATTGTAGTAAAAAAATTTTTTGTATTCATCCAGGTGATCAAATTGCACAATTAATAATTCTTACTAATAAGAAAATTAAATTTTTATATATATAAAAATATTTTAATTGATGTATTTATTTTTCTATTAGTTATAAAACATATTATGGCCCTTGCTGGATTTGAACCAGCGACCAAACGATTATGAGTCGTGTGCTCTAACCACTGAGCTAAAGGGCCTTAAAATATCAATATTTTTCATGACTAATAATTAATAGTATATTATAGAACAAATTGATATACTAATCTATATTTTTTTTATTAATTTTATTAATAATAATTATTTTTAAAAAATTTTTTTAATTAATATAAAAAATATTTTTAATTATAAATTGACATCATATTTTTCATATGCTATATATCTTATATTCCTCTGTAGTTCAGTTGGTAGAACGGCGGACTGTTAATCCGTATGTCACTGGTTCGAGTCCAGTCAGGGGAGAATTTTTCTATTTATAAAAATTTATATAAAAAATATTAAAATATTTTATATAAAAATAATTAAATAATATTTACTTATATGTTAAAAAAACAGAATAATTGTGTTTCCTGTATAAATAATTCTTTTATTTTTTATGATTATGAAACCTTTGGTACCAATGTATCATTAGATAAAGTAGCTCAATTTTGTAGTATAGAAACCGATAGTACATTTAGTACTTTTTATAAAAAAACTGTTTTATTTTGTTATCCTCCTCTAGATTATTTGCCTGATCCAAAATCTATTTTAATTACTAAAATATTACCTGAATATACTAAAATTAATGGATTGAATGAATATTATTTTTCTAAAAAAATTTATAATATTTTTTCTCAAAAAAATGTATGTATAGTAGGTTATAATAATATTAATTTTGATAATTTATTTACACGTAATCTTTTTTATCGAAATTTATTTGATCCTTATGAATGGAGTTGGAAAAATAATAATTTTAGTTGGGATATTTTAAATATTTTACGTGCTTTTTATATATTTGATCCTGAAATTATGTTGTGGTTTTATAATGTTGATGGTACTGTTAGTTTTAAGTTATCTGATGTTACATTCATTAATAAAATTTCACATACTAATGCGCATGATGCTTTTTCTGATGTGATCGCTACTATTTTAGTAGCAAAATATTTGTATAATCGAAATAAAAAATTTTTTTTATTTTTATATAAAATATCTCATAAAAAAAATATATTATCTTTTATATATCAGAATTATAAAAAACCTTTTTTTTATTTATCCAGTTATTTTGGTTCTAAAAATAATAATTTTGGTTGTGTCATGATTATAGGTTTTCATCCATTATACAATAGTCATATTATTATTATTGATTTATCAATAAATTTAAAAAGTTTACTTAATTTATATCGTAATGATAAAGATAAGAAATTAAAAATTGAAAAATTATTTAATAATGGAATTAAAATTATTAATATAAATAGATCTCCATTATTATTTTCTTATAATTCTATTTCTTACAAAGATTGTAAAAGGTTAAAAATTAATTATCTACATTGTCAAAGAAATTTTTTTTTATTAAAAGATAATATTCAGATTAAAAATTGGATCATTTCATTTTTTTCACACAGTAATAATATTAAAGTTAATCAAGATATAGATTTGTTGTTATATAAAAATTTTTTTACTCATCAAGATAAATTATTATTTTCCTTTATTCATTGTAACCCCTTGTCTTCTTGGATTAGTTGGAATCCTGATTTTATTGATTGTAGAATTAAAAAAATTTTTTTTCGTTTAAAGGCTCGTAATTTTATAAATTTATTAAATAAATCTGAAAGAAAGAAATGGAAATTATATTGTCAAAAAAAAATAAATTTTACTGTTGTTGATAGTTATATTAAAAATATTCGTTTGTTACAGTTAAAATATGATATTAATCATAGTAATTATCTTTTATTAGACAAATTAATCGATTATGTTCATAAAATTATATATAAAATTAATAATTTAATTAAATAAAAATTTTTTCATTTTTTTTTCTAAATATATTCGATCTTGATCAAGAAACATATTTAGTTTTTTTTCATTAATAATTTTTGTTTGTTTTTTTAACCAATAAGTCCATGCTTTTTTAGATATTTCTTGATAAATTTTTTGTCCAATTTCTCCTGGAAAAAAAGGATAATCTAGACCTTCTTTTTTTTTTTTAAAAAAAGAGCAAAAAATTATACGTTTATTATTTTTTTTCATATTGTTTTCTTGTATTTTTTTTTTTAATATTATAAATATTTTTTTTACAGGTGCGGGAATACCAATTTTTTTGTTTAAAAAAATGTTATACCATATTTTTTTTAATTTATCTAATTTATCTTTATTTTTTTTTTTTATTTTGATTATTTGAGTAAGTATATATAATTTTAAATTACTTATATAGTGTATAAAAGGAGGTATAATTATATTATTTTTTTTTTTAATCTCTTTCCATTGATTAATTGGTATTGAAAAACAGGTTATCGGAAAATAAAATAATCCTTTCCAAATAGAAATATGATTTTGTTTTTTTAAAAAAAAAGAATTTTTATATTGTATTATTGAAAATAATATTCCAAATTTATCTTTTTTTTGATATTTTTTTTTTATTTGATCAAATTTATTATAAGAATAATTACAGTTATTATTTAAAGGACATATAGAACAATTAGGGAATTTATTTGTACAAATTAATGATCCTATATCCATCATAGATTGATTAAATTTGTTAGAATGATGAATAGGTAGATATTGATTAATTAAATCCCATAATATAGAATCTAATTGTTTTTTTTTTTTATTATGGATATTAATTAAATGATATCGTATTAAAATGCGTTTTATATTGCTATCTAAAATAGCATATCCAAAATTATATGCAAATGAGAGAATTGCTCCTGCTGTTGATGGACCAATACCTGGCAATTTTTTTACTTCATTAATATTTTTTGGAAATATTCCATTATATTTTTTTTGTATAATTATAGCTGTTTTATGTATATTATGCGCTCTTTGATAATATCCTAACCCACTCCATAAATATAGTATTTCATCTATTTTTGCTTTTGCTAATGATAATAAAGTAGGAAATTTTTTTTTAAATCTATTAAAATATGGAATTACTGTATTAACTTGAGTTTGTTGTAACATAATTTCAGATATCCAAATAAGATAAATATTTTTTTTTTGCCATGGTAAATTTTTTCGACCGTTATAGTGAAACCAATTAAGTATTTTTTGTGCAAATAACATATTTATCCTAATATTATTAAAAATAATTAAAATGTATGATATATTTGATTTTTTAAAAGTACATGTTTTTATTTATTCAAATGATATTTTTTTTGAATTTATATTTATATTTTCTATTTTAGAGAGTACTTATGTCTTCTATTAATGATTTTATTTGCAAGAAAAATAATAAATTTTTACATTCAGTTAAAAGTTATGTTGTCAGACAACGATATATGAATAAAAAAAAAAAACAATTTATATTATCACATTGGAAAAAATATGGAATTGATTTTTGTTATGTTCAACTAAATTTTTCTGTATTATTTCCCTTAAAACAATATATGATTGTGGAAATTGGTTTTGGTGATGGACATGTATTTGTACAGAAGGTTTTAAATAATCCACATATAAATTTTATTGGAATTGAAGTATACCCTTTAAGTATTTTTTCAGTGATTAAGTATGCTACTTTATATAAAGTAAATAATTTAAAAATAATATTTCATGATGCTATTGAAGTTTTAATATATATGATTCCAAATCATTCGATAAATATCTTACAAATTTTTTTTCCTGATCCATGGTTTAAATTAAAACATCATAAAAGAAGATTAATAAATAATAATTTTATTCATTTAGTAAAAAAGAAAATAATTTATACAGGTTATATGCATATAATTACAGATTGTCATTTATATTCAAAGAATATATCTATTTTAATGTCACAGAATTTATTTTTTAAACGTGTTTTTTTTAAAACGGTTATATTTCCATTATGTAATATTAATATCAAAACGAAATTTGAAAAAAAAGCTATATTATTAAATAATAATATTTTTGATTATAAATACCAACTTAATTTAAAATAATTTATAAATTTTTTATTTTATTTTTACTTTGACTATATAAATATAGATAAAAGAGAATTCAAATGTTTTCTCCCGTATGGTGTTACATTCCAACAATTATTTTTATCAATTAGATATCCTTTTTTTTTAGCTGTTAAAATTTTTTCTTGAATTATTTTTATTTTTAAATTTGTACTATTTTCAAAATTTGAATATGAAATTGGTTTCAATAATCTAAATTTATTTAAAAAGAATTCAAAGGGAATATCTTTTTTAGAAACAATATATTTTTTTTCTATATAATTTTTTTGTATATACATATAATCATTTTTAGTTTTTATCGTTCGAATAATTTTTTTATTTAATTGAGTAATTTTTCCATGTGCACCACATCCAATTCCTATATAATCACCAAAATTCCAATAGTTAAGATTATGTATACATTGATATTTTTTTTCTCTTGAAAAGGCTGATATTTCATATTGTTTATATCCTGATTTTTTTAGTATTCTTTTCCCTCTTGAACTAATTTTCTTTATATCTACAATAGATGGTAATGAAATATTTTTTGTATAAAATTGAGTATTTGGTTCAATATCTAGTTGATACCATGAGATATGTTCTGGTTTTAAATTTATAGTTTGTATTAAATCATCAAGAGCATCTTGAATAGTTTGCTGGGGTAATCCATACATAATATCTATATTTAAATTTCTATTTTCTATATTTTTAGTAACATTAATTAACTTAATTACTGATTTTTTTTCATAGTTTCTTTCAATTTTTTTTAATAAATTATTTTTAAAAGTTTGTACTCCAATTGAAAATCTATTCACCCCCGCATTATGATATTCTATTATTTTTTTTTTTTGATGATCATCCGGATTGATTTCTATAGAAATCTCTATTTTTTTTGAAATATGCATAATTTTTTTAATTTTTAAAATTAGTAATTTTATTGTATTACTTTTTAATAAACTTGGAGTTCCCCCTCCAATAAAAATTGATTTAATTTCTCTATTTTCAATAATTTTTATATCTTTTTTTAAGTCTTTAATTATATGATATATATATTTGTCTTCTGATATTTTTTTAGAATATTTATATGAATGAAAATCACAATAAGGACATTTTTTTATACACCAAGGTATATGAATATATAAACTAATTGGTGGTAAAATATATTTTTTTTTCTTATACATAAGATTTTAATGATAATGTGAATTATTTAAAAAGAATAATTATATTTTTTATATAAAGAATTTATTTTTATAAAAAAAAATATAATTTTTTTTAAAATAAATCTTTATTGATTTCTAACCAACTATCAAGAATTATTTTTGCTGAAATAGAATGTATACAGTATGATTTTTTATTTTTAATTTTTTTGTTTTTAGAAAATAATTTAGCTTCTGTTGTTGAATAATTTTCATCATGTAAATAAATATTTTTTTTAAAACGTTTTTTTATTTTTTTACTAAAATTTTTTATTTTTTTATTGATATTTTTTTTAATTTTATATGGATAACCTATAATAATGTATATTGGATTCCAATATTTAATGATATTATCAATTTTTTCCCAAAAAATATTTTTTTTATCATTTATAATAGATTGGATGGGAAAAGAATAGTTTAATTTAGTTTCAGATATAGCTACACCAATAATTTTACTACCATAGTCGAAAGATAAAATAATCATATTAATAATTATGAATTAATTGAGAAGTATTTACTATATTTTTATTTATTTAAGTATTTCAAATTATTTTTTGAATATGATATTTATATCATAAATATAAATATTTTTCTATATCTATAGAAATATTATCTAATTTAATTAGATAATATAATTATATTAATAATATAGATTATTTATTTATATGAATTAAATAATTGTTTAGATATATCATGTTTAATATATTTTAAGATATAAATATAATTTTTATTTTTTATTTTTTAAAAATGATATTTTTGATTATAATAGTTATCAAATCGTGACCATTGCCCATTAAATGTTAATCGAATTGTTCCTGTAGGTCCATTTCTTTGTTTTCCTATAATAATTTCTGCTATTCCTTTTAATTCACTATTTTCATGATATAATTCATCCCTATAAATAAATAAAATTAAATCAGCGTCTTGCTCTAAAGAACCAGATTCTCTTAAATCTGAATTTACCGGTCTTTTATCTGATCTTTGTTCTAGTGATCTATTTAATTGTGATAGAGCTATAATAGGAATATTAAGTTCTTTTGCAAGAGCTTTTAATGTTCTGGAGATTTCAGCTATTTCTAATGTTCTATTTCCTGATAATGATGGTATTTTTATTAATTGCAAATAATCAATCATAATTAAACTTAATCCATTATTTTCTCGATATATTTTTCTTGATCGTGAACGAACTTCATTTGGTGTTAGACCAGAAGAATCATCAATATATATGTTTTTTTTTTTCAATAAAATATTGATTGTACTGGATATTCTACTCCATTCTTCGTTATTTAATTTTCCGGTTCTAATTTTTGATTGATTTACTCTTGATAGTGAAGCAAGCATACGAATCATAATTTGTTCACCGGGCATTTCTAAACTAAAAATTAAAATTGGTTTTTCATATAACATTGCAGTATTTTCACATAAATTCATAGCGAATGTTGTTTTCCCCATTGATGGTCGAGCAGCAATAATAATTAATTCTGATTGTTGCAAACCAAATGTTTTTTTATTTAAATCGTGATATCCAGTATTTAATCCCGTAATCCCATTATTAGGTTTTTTTAAAAGTTTTTCAATAGATTGAATAGTACTATCTAAAATTGTTTCTATATTTTTTGGTCCTGTATTATTTTTTTTACGCATTTCAGATATTTTAAATATGCTGGATTCAGCATAATCTAATAATTCAGTACTTTTTCTGCCTTTTGGATAATATCCGGAATATGCAATATTATGTGCTGTTAAAATAATTTCACGTATAATTGCTCTTTCTCTTATTATTTCAGCATATGCAATTATATTAGTAATACTAGGTGTATTTTTAGAAATTTCTGCTAAATAAGAAAACCTTCCTACATTATTCAGTTCTCCTTTCTGTTCTAATGATTCTGATAATGTAATTAAATCTATTGGAGAGCCTTTTTCAATTAAGTTTTTCATTTCACAGAAAATTAATTGGTGTTGTCTATTATAAAAATCTTCAGTAACAATATATTCTGAAATAATATCCCATTGTTGATTATCTAACATTAGCCCGCCTAAGACGGATTGTTCTGCTTCTAGTGAGTGAGGTGGTATTTTTAATTTATTTATTTTTTCTTTTAATTCTATCATAAATAATTGTTTCTCTTATATAAATTTTTATTTTTTGTTATTATATAAATAATAATTTTAATATTTGATATTTCTATTTTAGGAATAGTTTTTATTTTTTTATATAATTATTTACTTTTTTTAATGTATCTGGAATTAAAAAAAATATATAGTAAATTTTGAATAAAATATCTTTTTTAATATATTTTTATTTTTTGATAAAATAAATTTTTTATAGAAAATTTTTATATTTTTTTATTAAAAATTTTACTTATTTTTTTAAATAAATTATATATATTTTTTTTATTATGTATACAATATTGAATATATAATCTCCATTTTTTAGCATCTGGATAATTGTAAAAAATATTTAACATGTGTTTCATTATATGAATAATTTTATTTCCATTTTTGACTTCTTTATTAATATATATCAACATTTTTTTTAAACATTTTTTTAAATTAAAATCTTTTTTATAAGCAAATATTTCTTTTTCAATTTTACATAGTAATAATGGATTTTTATATATCTCTCTCCCCATCATAACTCCATCTACATTTTTTAAATGTTTTTTTATCTCTAAAATAGATTTTATTCCTCCATTAATAATAATTATTAAGTGTGGTAGCTCTCTCTTTATTTGATAAACATATTCATAATTTAATTCCGGTATATTACGATTTTTTTTAGGACTTTTTATTTTTAAATCAGCGATTCTTGCATGAATAATAAATTTTATACAATACTTATTTTTTGATACTTTTTGAATAAAATCTTTTAGAAATTTATAATTATTTTTTTTGTTTGTTCCTATTCTAATTTTAACGCTAATTGGAAGTGGAACTGTTAAATATATGGATTTAATTAATTGATATACTAAAACAGGTTTATACATTAAACATACACCAAAATTACCTAATTGCGCATGTTTAGATGGGCAACCAATATTTAAATTTATTTCATTAAAACCCATTGAATATGCAATTTGTGCACATTTAGTAATATGTTTCGGGTTATTCCCGGCTAATTGTATAGCTATAGGATTATTATATTTTATTTGTTTTTTTTGAAATAATTGTTGGGAATATAGCATTTGTTGCGTCGTGATCATTTCAGTATATAAAAGAGTATTTTTTGTCAATTGTCGATAAAAAAATAGACAATGTCTATCTGTGCGTTTTAACATTGGAGCAACAGAAAATTTATTAAAGTAATTATTTTTCATATGTTATATTTAATATGTTATATCTCTATATTAGAGATAATATTATTTTTGATATAAAAGTTATATTTTTTTATTTTAAAATATAAAAAATTAGTTAAATAATTTATTATATATCTTTGTTTTAAAAATATATTTTTATTTATATATATTTAATTTAACTAAAATAGTTAGGATTATGAAAATATCTTTATATTTTATGATATAATTTTTAATATTTATATATTTTTATTAATTACATTTAGGTTAAATGTTATGGCTAGTAGAGGTATTAACAAAGTTATTTTAATCGGTTATTTAGGACAAGATCCGGATGTTCGTTATATGCCTAATGGTGGAGCGGTAGTAAATATTACAATTGCTACTTCTGATGTATGGAAAGATAAAAATACAGGTGAAACAAAAGAAAAAACTGAATGGCATAGAGTAGTTTTATTTGGTAAAATTGCTGAAATTTCTGGTCAATATTTAAAAAAGGGATCTCAAGTTTATATTGAAGGATCTTTACAAACTCGTAAATGGAAGGATCAAAATGGATTAGATCGTTATACTACAGAAGTTATTGTTAGTGTTACTGGATCGATGCAGATGTTAGGTTCTCGTAATATAAATAATGCATCACATACAGTTGTTGATAAAATTCAAGATATATCAAATGATAAAAATAAATCTATTGGAATAAATAAATTATCTAATAATGATGATATTACTTCAGAATATCAAAATAAATCACATTTAGTAGATACAACATCGAAAATTGATTTTGATGATGAGGACATTCCTTTTTAGTTTTGTATTAAAAAAATTTATTAAAATTATTATGATTGTAAATATATTCAAAATTTTAATTATACAAATTTTTTTTTCTGATAAATTCTTTTAAAATATTACAAAATGTATTAGGGTGTGATAAAAAAGGAGCATGTCTAGCACCTTTAATTATAATAGAATTACTATTTTTTCCAATATCATCCATTTTATGGCATATTTCTTGAGGTACAAGATTATCTAACTCACCATATATTCTTAATATAGGGATGTTATTCGATAATATTTCATTTCTTTGATCAATTTTTGTTAACCATTGATATCCTATTTCAATAGCTTTTTTTTTTGGATTAGGATATTTTTTGAAAAAAAAATGATTTATTGATGTAGTTATCATTTTTTTATTTAGAACGTGCAATATAATAAATTGTTTTAAAAATTTATTATAATTTTCAAATATATCTTTTTTTATTGATTTTAATATTTTTTTTGTTGTACCTGGCCATTGTTTTTGTTTTATAAAATATGGTGATGTTGTTATATAAATAACCGCTATAGTATAGTGCGGATAATTAAAACTTAAATAATGTGCAATTAGTCCCCCCATAGACCATCCTAACCATATTACTTTATATTTTATTTTTTTTAATAAATAAATAGATATTTCTTTAAAATTCATAATAGAACAATTAATACTTTTTCCAAATCCCGGTAAATCAATAATATGTAATGTAAAATATGGTTTTAATATAGGAATTATATTCCCCCAAACAATAGAATTTAACCCCCATCCATGAAAAAAAACTATATTTATTTCTCCTTTTCCTATAATAGACCAAAATATTTTTTTTTTCATTTTATTCATAAAGTTTATTGTTTTTAATAAATAATTTTAAATAATATCATTAATAAAAAATTTATATATTTTTATATTTTTGTTAATATAAATATATTTATTTATATTAATATACCATAACATATTATAAAGAGTAATTCTATGATTACAATTTCTGATTCAGCTAAAAAATATATTATTAAATTATTATCTAAGAAAAAGGTTGGAACAAATATTAGGATTTTTGTGAATTCCCCAGGTACCATGTATGCTGAATGTGGTATGGCTTATTGTGGTTATCAAGATGTTGATAAGAAAAATGATAAAAAAATATCTTTTAATGAATTTAATATTTATCTTTCTAAATCTATACTCCCATTTTTAAAAAATGCTACAATAGATATCATTACAAATGATTTAGGTACACAAATTACTATAAAAGCACCATATGCAAAATTATTGAACAAATCAAAAAAATTTTATCAATTAGAACTTAATGTAAAAAATTTTTTATCTGATAAAATTAACCCAAAACTTTTATTACATGGCGGTTCAGTTATTTTAATTGAAATTAGTGATACTGGTATAGCAATTATAAAATTTTCTGGTGGTTGTAATGGGTGTGCAATGATAGATAGTACTTTAAAGGTAGGAATAGAAAAAAAATTAATAAAACATTTTCCAGAGATATCTGGTGTTAGTGATATTACTAATCATATTTCAGGTCAACATTCATATTATTAATTTTTTAGTATTTAAATAAATTAAATAAGAATTATATTAGTATTATTTTATTGCATTTTTATGGTGAGAAAGGGATTCGAACCCTTGATACTTTTTATAATATACACGCTTTCCAGGCATGCTCCTTAAACCGCTCAGACATCTCACCTTGATATATAATAAAATAAATTATTTATAATCATTATGTATAGTAGTAAAAAGTATTTTTAAAATCAAGTTTTTTATTATATTATTAAATATATTTCAATTCTTTTTAGATTCCATTTTTATAAATTTTAATTTTAATTATAAAAATTTTTGATATTTTTAATAAATATATAATTATATTTAATTATTGTTAATAAGTTTAGGGATATTTATGTTAAAAGACAAAAAAAAAAATATTTTTTTAGTTGGTCCTATGGGAGCAGGAAAAAGTACAATTGGTCGTTTTTTATCTAAATCATTAAACATGCAGTTTTATGATTCTGATATTGAAATTGAAAAAAGAACAGGAGCAGATATAGACTGGGTTTTTGAAGTAGAAGGTGAATCAGAGTTTCGTGCGCGAGAAGAAAAAATTATTAATGAATTAACTAATAAAAAAGGTATAATATTAGCTACAGGAGGAGGATCAATTTTATCATTTAAATCAAGAGACTTATTAAATTCTAGAGGCATTGTTGTATATTTAAGAGCCACTATTAATGAACAATTAATTAGAACTAAAATTGATAAAAAAAGACCTTTATTATCACACGATAATAATAAAAATAAAAAAATATTATACAATTTATTTCAAGTGCGTGATCCTCTATATAAGAATGTTTCTCATTTCATTATAGATACTTATAATAAAGGAATCAAATTAATTGTATCCGATATTATTCGTTATATACATTGCAGTAATTCATTTAATTAATTATATAATTTTAATTATATACACTAAATAAGAGTTTAGTACTATGATAGAGAAAATACACGTAAATTTGAATTTAAATAGTTATAATATATATATTGGTAATCAATTATTAGATGATATATCAATTTCATCTGTTTTTTTAAATCATAAAAATAGTGTTATAGTTACAAATGAAACTATATATAATATTTTGTTAAAAAATAAAGCAAATAGTAATTTTTATAATTATATTAAAGATATAAAATTTTTTTTAATTCAAGATGGAGAATATTATAAAAATTTTAAAACCGTTGAATCAATAATATCTTTTTTATTAAATCAACAATATGGACGTGATTTATCATTAATAGCTTTAGGGGGAGGAGTGGTTGGTGATATTACAGGATTTGTTGCATCTATATATCAAAGAGGTATTAATTTTTTTCAGATTCCTACAACTTTACTGGCTCAAGTTGATGCTTCTATAGGCGGAAAAACCGGAATTAATCATGCATTAGGAAAAAATATGATTGGTTCTTTTTGGCAACCTAAAGGCGTATTAATTGATATTAATTTTCTTTCTACTTTACCTAAAAAACATTTTATTTCCGGTATAGCTGAAATTATTAAATATGCTATTATTTTTGATAATAATTTTTTTATGTGGTTAGAGAAAAATTTATTAAAAATATTACAATTAGAGGAAAATAAATTATTATTTTGTATAAAAAAATGTTGTGAATTGAAAGCGTCTATCATTGAAAATGATGAAAAAGAAAATGGTTCACGAGCTTTTTTAAATTTAGGGCATAGTTTTGCTCATGCAATTGAAACATATTCTGGTTACGGGAAATGGTTACATGGTAATGCTGTTTCTGTTGGTATTGTCATGGCTTCATATTTATCTTTTCAGTTAGGTATTTTAAAGAAAGATGATTTATTTAAAATAATAAATATTTTTTATAATATTGGCTTGCCAATAAAAGGACCTAAACATATGAAACCAAATGATTATCTTATATTAATGTCAAGAGATAAAAAAGTACTGAATGGAATTATGCGTTTCATTTTACCAATTTCTATAGGTAAAGTAAAAATTTTTTCCTCTATTGATAAAAATATATTGTTAAATGCTATTAAAAAATTTCAAAAAAAAATATATTTTTTTAATTCTTGATTATATTATTTATAATAATGTATTACAATTTACAATTATATTTCTATAAATATTTTTTTTATTAAAAATAATATATTGATTATATTATAGGAAATTTATGAAAAAATTTTTAATTGTACCGTCTATTTTATCTGCTAATTTTTGTAATCTAGAGAGTGATATACGAAAGATTTTATGTGCTGGCTGTAATCTTATTCATTTTGATGTAATGGATAATCATTATGTTCCCAATCTTACAATGGGCCCAATAATCTTACAATCTATAAAAGATAATAAAATTCCAGTACAGATTGATGTACATTTAATGGCATCTCCAGTAGATTCGTTGATTTTTTTATTTTCTAATTTAAATGTAAAATTTATTACTATTCATCCTGAAACTACTAATCATTTAGATAAAACTATACGACTTATTAAAAAAATTGGTTGTGGCGTTGGTATTGCTATAAACCCAGCAACCCCTCTAAATTGTTTAGATTATATATTTGACGAATTAGATTTAATACTCGTAATGACAGTAAATCCGGGTTTTGGCGGGCAGATTTTTTTAAAACATATTTTAAAAAAAATTAAGTATATACGTTATTTAATTAATAAAAGAAAAAGAAGTATTTTATTATCAGTTGATGGTGGAATTAATTTATCAAATTTTTCAAGCGTAATAAACGCTGGTGCTGATATTGTAGTGATTGGATCGGCTATTTTTGATTCTAATGATTATGTACAAACCATACAAGACTTTAAAAAGATTTTTATTTAATTTTATAGTTAATATAAATATATTTATTATACATTTTTTAAAAAATATTGTTGAAGGGTTCTTTATATATGTTAGATTGTAAAAAAAAAGATATTATGTTTACAGGTATTCAACCTACAGGTTTACTTACTTTAGGTAATTATTGTGGAACTATGTGTAGTTGGAAAAAAATACAGAAATATTATCAATGTTTTTTTTGTATTGCTGATTTACATTCTTTAACAACGATTAAAAAAGATTATTTAAAAAATAATTTTTCTTCTGATATTTTAGATATGGTAGCGTTATATTTAACATGTGGAGTAAATCCAAAAAATAGTGTAATTTTCTTACAATCACAAGTATATACACATAGTCAATTATATTGGATTTTAAGTAATTTTGTTTATTTTGGTGAGTTATCTCGTATGACTCAGTTTAAAAAAAGATTATCACATAATAACAAAAAAATTAATTTGTCTTTATTTTCCTATCCTATTTTAATGGCTGCTGATATTTTATTATATTATACTAATTTTGTTTCTATTGGTTTAGATCAAAAACAGCATATAGAATTAGTTAAAAAAATTGCTCTTCGTTTTAATTCTATATATGGAAATATTTTTATGATACCAGACATTTTAATAGATACAATGGGATGTAAAATTATGGCTTTGCAAGATCCTAAAAAAAAAATGTCAAAATCTGATACAAATATTAATAATACAATCTTTTTATTGGATAGTATTGATTCTATACGTTTAAAGATAAAGAATGCATTAACTGATTCTGATAACCCGTCTCAAATTATATTTAACCCTCAAAAAAAACCAGGTATTTCTAATTTATTATCAATCTTTTCATGTCTTACAAATATTGATATTTCTCTTTTAGAAAAGGAATTTAAATTTTATCAATATTCTAAATTTAAAAAAAAATTATCAGATATTATTTGTGATACAATTTTTAAAATACAACAGTCCTATATGTATTTTAGAAAAAATGAAGATTATTTAGTTGGTATTTTACAATCAGGAAAAAATATTGCATTAGATATTAGTAAAAAAAATTTAAAAAAAGTGTTTAATCTATTACATTTAATGTAATAAATATTATAATATTGTATAAAAAAAATTAGAATATTTTATTTTTTTTATAGATAAATAATAATTCATATTTTATTAATATTCTTTTTTATTTTTAATAGAAAATTTATATTTATATGATTAATATTAATGTATTTACAAAAATAAAATATTATATTTTTATATAATCAGATATTTTATTATTTTAAGAATTTTTTTATTGTGGTCATACTATGAATTATATTCTTTTTGTTACTGGTCCACCTTATGGAACTCAAAATTCTATAACTGCTTTTTTGTTTGTTAGATCTATTCTTTTATTAAATCATCATATAAAAAAAATTTTTTTTTATGCTTCGGGTGTATACAATGCTAGTATTATGATTTCTCCACCGATAAATGAATTTAATATATTAAATGGATGGATGCATTTGAAAAAAAAATATAATCTTGAATTATGTATTTGCCCAGGATCAGCCTATAGAAGAGGAATATTATCAAGTAATAAATCTACTATAAAATATAAAGATATTCAAGGTATTTGTTCGTCTTCATTTAAATTAACAAGTTTAAATGAATTCTCATATTCTATAAATAATTGTGATCGTATTATACAATTTTAATTGTAAATAAAGTTGAATTCTATGAAATCTATTGCTTTTGTTTTTTCTAGCGCTCCACATGGAAATAGTATAAGTAGAGAAGGTCTTGATTTGATTTTATCTTTTTCCGTTTTTAGTAATAAAATTGCTTTGTTTTTTATTGATGATGGTGTATTTCAATTAATGAAACATCAAAAACCAGAGTTAATTAAATTATATAATTATTCTCTTTCTTTTAAAATTTTATCATTATATGATATAAAGGATTTTTTTTTTGTAAAAAATCAGCTCATCAGAGAGGTTTAAAAGAAAATAATGATTTTTTATTACCAGTAATATTTTTAAATAGTTCTTGTATTAGAAAAAAAATTAATAAATTTGATTTTATTTTTAAATGGTGATAATGAACAATTTATGTTACATATTTTATTAAATTCCCCATATGTCATATCTATATCATCTTTGTTATCTTTTAGTTCTGTTTGTGATGATTTAATTTGTATCCAGGATGGTGTGATATTAAGTGTTATAAATAATAGTTATGTAGAAAAATTATATAAAAATTTTAATTTGATTTATTTTTTAAAAGATGATTTATCTGCTAGAGGTTTATTAACAGCGGCTAAAAAAAATAATTTAATTATTATTAATTATTGTGATTTTGTGTTATTAACATCTAGTCATAATAGAAATATGACTTGGTAATTATTTTTAAAATTAAAATCAATATGATTTAGATTGAATAGTGTTTATTATACTATTTAATTTAGTATAATATTTTTAATTATTTCTATATTAAATAGAGAATACTCGGAGATTATATGTCTACTATTAATCAGCTTGTTCGTTCGTCTAGAATACGAAAATTAGTCAAAAGTAATGTACCAGCTTTATCTAGTTGTCCGCAAAAGAGAGGTGTTTGTATTAGAGTATATACTACCACACCTAAAAAACCAAATTCTGCATTAAGAAAAGTTTGTCGTGTTAGATTAACAAATGGTTATGAAGTAACAGCTTATATTGGGGGAGAAGGTCATAATTTACAAGAACATTCAGTTATTTTAATTCGAGGAGGAAGAGTAAAGGATTTACCGGGTGTACGATATCATGTAGTTAGAGGTGCTTTAGATTGTTCTGGTGTTAAAGATCGAAAAAAAGGTCGATCAAAATATGGTGTGAAAAAATTAAAAGTATAGATATTTTAAAGGAGTTTATATATGCCACGTCGTCGTATAATAGGACAGCGTAAGATCTTACCTGATCCTAAATTTTCTTCAGAGTTATTAGCTAAATTTATTAATATATTAATGATTAACGGTAAAAAATCTATTGCTGAAGACATTGTTTATTCAGCTTTATCTGTGTTATCTAAACGAATACGAAAAAAAGAATTAGACATTTTTATATTGGCACTTGATAACGTTAAACCTATTGTGGAAGTAAAATCACGCCGTGTTGGTGGATCTACATATCAAGTTCCAGTTGAAGTTCGACCAGTAAGAAGAAATGCTTTAGCTATGAGATGGATAGTAGAAGCTGCTCGTAAGCGTACTGACAAATCTATGTCAATTCGTTTAATTAATGAATTAGCAGATGCTATAGAAAATAAAGGTTCAGCTGTACGTAAACGTGAAGAAGTGCATAAAATGGCTGATGCAAATAAAGCATTTGCACATTATCGTTGGTAATTTTATTTATAAAAATATTTTTATGTATATAAATATATGAAATAATTTGATTATAAAAAATATTTTAATAAGAGGATGTTTATGGTACGTATAACACCTGTTACTCAATATAGAAATATTGGTATTAGTGCGCATATTGATGCAGGTAAAACAACTACAACTGAACGTATATTGTTTTATACTGGCATTAATCATAAAATTGGGGAAGTGCATGATGGTGCCGCTACTATGGATTGGATGGTACAAGAACAAGAAAGAGGAATAACTATTACTTCAGCTGCAACTACTACTTTTTGGTCAGGAATGGCTAATCAATTTTTACCACATCGAATTAATATTATTGATACTCCAGGTCATGTTGATTTTACAATTGAAGTTGAAAGATCAATGAGAATATTAGATGGAGTAGTAATGATTTATTGTGCTGTCGGTGGAGTTCAACCGCAATCAGAAACGGTATGGAGACAAGCAAATAAATATAAAGTACCAAGAATTGCTTTTGTAAATAAGATGGATCGAATGGGAGCTGATTTTTTAAAAGTTGTTAATCAAATCCACACACGTTTACATACTATAGCTGTTCCAATTCAATTGTCTATTGGTTCTGAAGAAAATTTTTTAGGTATTGTTGATTTAGTAAAAATGAAAGCAATCAAATGGTCGAAACAAGATCAAGGTATAACATTTAAATATTATGAGATTCCGAAAGAATTATTATCTATTTCTACAAAATGGCACATAAATTTAGTTGAAATTGCTGCTGAAGCAGATGATGATTTAATGGAAAAATATTTACAAAATGAAGATCTAGATGAACAGGATATTAAAAAAGGATTAAGAAAAAGAGCTTTAAATAATGAAATTACTTTAATAACTTGCGGTTCAGCATTTAAAAATAAAGGTGTACAAGCTTTATTAGACGCTATTATTGAATATTTACCTTCTCCGAAAGATATTGATGAAACTAAAAATTTTATAAAAAATAAAAAACAGATTCATTCATATAGAAGTGCAGATGACAAACAGCCGTTTTCTGCTCTTGCTTTTAAAATTGCATCAGATGCTTTTGTTGGAAATTTGACTTTTTTTCGTGTTTATTCAGGTATTGTTCGATCAGGTGACGTAGTATTAAATTCTGTAAAATCTCATACTGAAAGATTTGGTAGAATTGTACAAATGCACGCTAATAAGCGAGAAGAAATCAAAGAAGTTAGAGCAGGTGATATTGCAGCTGCAATTGGTTTAAAGAATGTTACTACTGGTGATACATTATGCGATGTAAATAATCCAATTATTTTAGAAAAAATGGATTTCCCTGAACCTGTTATTTCTATTGCAGTAGAACCTAAAACAAAAGCAGATCAAGAAAAAATGGGTTTAGCTTTAAATAGATTAGCTAAAGAAGATCCTTCTTTTAGAGTGTGGACTGATAATGAATCCAATCAAACGATTATAGCGGGTATGGGTGAGCTTCATTTAGAAATTATTATTGATCGTATGAGACGTGAATTTAATGTTGATGCCAATATAGGTCAACCTCAAGTCGCTTATCGTGAAACAATTTTAACTAAAGTAATAGATGTTGAAGGTAAGCATATTAAGCAATCTGGTGGTAGAGGTCAGTATGGACATGTTGTAATTGATATATTTCCTTTAAAACCAGATAAATCAGGTTATTCTTTTGTTAATGATATTAAAGGTGGAGTAATTCCCGGAGAATATATTTCTTCTATTGATAAAGGTATTCAAGAGCAATTAAAATCTGGTCCTTTAGCTGGATATCCTGTTGTTGATATTGGAATACGTTTACACGATGGTTCTTACCATGATGTTGATTCTTCAGAACTTGCTTTTAAGTTAGCTGCTTCATATGCGTTTAAATCAGCATTTAAACAAGCACATCCAATTTTATTAGAACCGATTATGCAAGTTGAGGTAGAAACTCCAGAAGAATATATGGGGGATGTAATTGGTGATATTAATCGCCGTAGAGGAATAATTGAAGGAATGGTGGATGATTTAATAGGTGGAAAAAATATTAAAGCATATGTTCCTTTATCTGAAATGTTTGGATATGCTACTGATCTAAGATCTCAAACTCAAGGAAGGGCTTCTTATTCTATGGAATTTATAAAGTATACAGAAGCTCCAAGTTCAATTTGTGATACTATTATCTCTAAGAGAAAAAATTAATAATTTTTTTATATATTTTTAAAGATTTAAAAATAATTTTATCAATGAAGGAAAAAAAAATCATGTCAAAAGAAAAGTTTAATCGTTCAAAACCGCATATTAATGTTGGAACTATTGGTCATGTTGATCATGGAAAAACTACTTTAACAGCAGCTATCACTACTGTTTTATCAAAAAGATTTGGTGGAAAAGCCTGCGCTTTTGAACAAATAGATAATGCTCCAGAAGAAAAAGCTAGAGGAATTACTATTAATACTTCACATGTTGAATATGATACCGAGGTTCGTCATTACGCTCATGTTGATTGTCCCGGGCATGCGGATTACATAAAAAATATGATTACTGGAGCCGCTCAAATGGATGGAGCAATTTTAGTAGTAGCAGCTACAGACGGTCCCATGCCGCAAACTAGAGAACATATTTTATTAGGAAGGCAAGTTGGTGTTCCGCATATTATCGTTTTTTTAAATAAATGTGATATGGTAGATGATGAAGAATTATTAGAATTAGTTGAAATGGAAGTACGTGATTTGTTAACGCAATATGATTTCCCGGGAGATGATATTCCAATTGTACGTGGTTCTGCTTTAAAAGCTTTAGAAGGTGATAAAGTTTGGGAAGATAAAATTATTGAATTAGCAAATTATTTAGATAAATATATTCCCGTACCTATTAGAGCAGTTGATGAACCATTTTTATTGCCAATTGAAGATGTTTTTTCTATTTCTGGTCGTGGTACTGTTGTAACGGGTCGTATTGAGCGCGGTATTGTTAAAGTTGGTGAAGAAATTGAAATTGTTGGAATTAAATCTACCACCAAAACTATATGTACTGGAGTAGAAATGTTTCGTAAGTTATTAGATGAAGGTCGTGCGGGAGAAAATGTTGGTATTTTACTGCGCGGAACAAAACGTGAAGATATTGAACGCGGGCAAGTTTTAGCTAAACCTGGAACTATTCATCCTCATTTAAAATTTGAATCAGAAGTTTATGTTTTATCTAAAGAAGAAGGTGGAAGACATACTCCATTTTTTAAAGGTTATCGCCCTCAGTTTTATTTTAGAACAACCGATGTTACTGGATCTATTGAACTGCCTGATGATGTTGAAATGGTTATGCCGGGAGATAATATAAAAATGGTAGTTACATTAATCCACCCGATTGCTATGGCGGTAGGATTACGTTTTGCAATTCGTGAAGGTGGAAAAACAGTTGGAGCTGGTGTAGTTGCAAAAATAATTGAATAATATTAATATAAATTTTATTATATATCAATATTTTGACATTTTGTCAAGAATAGAGTTTCGCTCTTTTCTTGACATATAATATAAAAATTATGTAATTTTTATTATTATAATTTATTGTTATTTTTTATATTATTTTAATATAAAAATATTTAATTTATTTTTATTTTTTTAAAAAAATAAATTATTATTAGTATAATATTATTAATTAAATTAGATTAATAAGAGTAAAATTTACTTATACAAGGAGTTCTGTATTTATGCAGAATCAAAGAATTCGTATTCGTTTGAAAGCTTTTGATTATCGCTTGATTGATTTATCTACAGCGGAAATTGTAGATACAGCAAAACGTACTGGAGCTAAAGTATTGGGGCCGATTCCTTTACCAACTCGAAAAGAGCGATTTACTATTTTGGTTTCCCCACATGTCAATAAAGATGCTCGTGATCAATATGAAATTAGAACTCATAAAAGATTAATTGATATTGTACAACCTACAGAAAAAACTGTTGATGCTTTAATGCGTTTAGATTTGGCCGCGGGAGTTGATGTACAAATTAGCTTAGATTAACATAAAAATTATTGTATAAAATTAATTTTTTCATTAAGAAAGGCGGATAAGTAATGATAGGTCTTGTTGGTAGAAAATTAGGAATAACACGTATTTTTATGGATGATAATTCATCCATTCCTGTAACTGCAATTGAAGTTCTTGATAATATTATTATACAAATTAAATCGTTAAAAAAAGATCAATATGAATCTATTCAAGTCACTACTGGAATTAAAAAAAAAAATAGTATTTTGAAACCTGAAATAGGTCATTTTATAAAATCTAAAGTACCGGTGGGTAGGGGGTTATGGGAATTTAGATGCAAGAATTCATTAAAATTTAAATGTGGTCAAAAAATAACTATACGTTTATTTAAAAAAATAAAAAAAGTAGATGTTACAGGTATTTCTAAAGGAAAAGGTTTTGCTGGTACAGTTAAACGTTGGAATTTTAGTATGCAAGATGCTACTCATGGAAACTCTTTATCTCATCGTGTTCCAGGTTCCATTGGTCAAAATCAAACCCCTGGTCATGTATTTAAAGGTAAAAAAATGTCGGGACATTTAGGTAATAAACGTATTACAATTCAAAATTTATATGTTATTAAAATAGATGAATTGAAAAAAATAATATTAATTAAAGGATCTGTTCCAGGTTGTATTGGCAGTGATTTATTAATTAAACCTGCAGTGAAGGATCAATAAAGGAGAATAAAGAGATGGAATTAATATTTCAAGGTACAGATGAAATGTATAGTTTACCAGAACATATTTTCAATGTATCTTTTAATGAACCTCTTGTTCATCAAGTTATGGTAGCATACCTAGCCCGTAAAAGACAAGGGAGTAAAGCTCAAAAAAGTAGATCGGAAGTATCTGGATCAGGAAAAAAACCGTGGAAGCAAAAAGGTACTGGTAGAGCGCGTTCAGGTTCTTTAAGAAGTCCTATATGGAGATCAGGAGGAGTTACTTTTGCAGCAAAACCGAAAAAATATTTTTTGAAAATAAATAAAAAAATGTATAAAGGTGCTATGCAGAGTATTTTTTCAGAATTAATTCGACAAAATCGTTTATTTTTATTTAAAGATTTTTTAATTGAATCACCAAAAACAAAAATATTATTGAAAAAATTAAAATTAATGAATTTTTTTCGTGTTTTAATTATTACTGATAATATAAATAAAAATTTATTATTTGCCTCTAGAAATTTGTATTCTGTATGTGTTTTAAATGTGCAATCTATTAATCCTATTAGTTTAGTATCATATGATAACGTATTAATTACTAATTCAGCAATTAAAAAAATTGAGGTTATGTTGCAATGATTTATACGGAAAAATTATTAAAAGTGCTTTTATCTCCACATGTTTCTGAAAAAACATCAGATAATATGAAAAAAAATAATACTGTAGTATTGAAAGTATTAAAGAATTCTACTAAATATGATATTAAATCTGCAATTGAAAAATTTTTTCAAGTTCAGGTATATAAAATTAATACTTTAATAGTAAAAGGAAAAAGAAAACGTCAGAAAAATAAAATTTGTAAACATAACGATTGGAAAAAAGCATATGTAATTTTAAAGTCCGGTCAAAATTTAAAATTTTTAGGTAATTCAGAATAATAATGATAAGGAGGTTATGTGGCAATTATAAAATGTAAACCAACATCTCCAGGTAGACGACATGCAATAAAAGTAGTTCATTCTAATTTATATAAAGGTCGACCATATGCGCCTTTATTACAAAAAAAGACAAAAACAGGCGGTAGAAATAATTATGGTCGTATTACAACTCGTCATATTGGTGGAGGGCATAAACAATTATATCGTTATGTTGATTTTAAGAGATGTAAAGATAATATTAAAGGTTCAGTCAAACGAATTGAATACGATCCAAATAGATCATCTAATATTGCATTAATATTATATCGAGATGGTAGTAGAAGTTATATTCTAGAACCTAAGGGTATTCAAGTAGGTGATATTATTGAATCTGGAAATTTAGTATCTATTCGTTTAGGAAATGCTTTACCTTTAAAAAATATTCCGATTGGTACTATTATACACAATATTGAAATAAAAATAGGAAAAGGAGGTCAAATTGCTCGATCTGCAGGAAATTATGCTCAGTTAATTTCTAAAGAAAACAAATATACTATTATACGATTGCGATCTGGGGAGTTAAGAAAAATTCATGTTGAATGTCGCGCTACTATAGGAGAAGTTGGTAATTCAGAACATATGTTACGTGTTTTAGGTAAAGCAGGTGGTTCTCGTCGTTATGGAATTAGACCTACCGTTCGTGGTACAGCAATGAACCCTGTGGATCATCCTCACGGAGGTGGTGAAGGTAGAAATTTTGGTAAACATCCCGTGAGTCCTTGGGGTATGAAAACTAAAGGTAAAAAAACAAGAAGAAATAAAAGAACTGAGAAATTTATTGTACGCCATAGAAATAAATAACTATATAGGATAAAGTATATGCCTCGATCTCTGAGAAAAGGTCCTTTTATTGATGCTCATCTATTAAAAAAGATTCAAAAGTCACTAAAAGAAAAAAAGAAAAAATCAGTTCGTACCTGGTCTAGACGTTCTACTATTTTTCCTAATATGATTGGATTAACAATTTTAGTACATAATGGTCATAAACATATTCCGGTATTTATTACTGAAGAAATGGTTGGTCATAAATTAGGAGAATTCTCTATTACAAGAACTTATAGAGGACATACCGTCGCAGACAAAAAAATTAAAAAAACTATTTAAAAAAAACTATAAAGAAAATTATATGAATATATTAGCTAAATATAATCAAATTCGTTCTTCTGCTCAAAAAATACGTTTAATTGCAAATATTATTCGAGGTAAAAATGCATTATCATCATTACAGATTTTATCAAATTTAAATAAAAAATCAGCTGTTTTAGTTAAAAAATTATTACATTCAGCTTTATCTAATGCTGAACATAATTATGGTTGTGATAAAAAAATATTAATTATTTCAGAAATTTTTGTTAATTGCGGAAGTAGTATGAAACGCATGATGCCTCGAGCAAAAGGTAGGGCGGATAGAATTTTAAAGAGAACAAGTCATCTTACAATTATTTTGTCAGATGTTATTTATACCGGAGGAAAGTAATGGGTCAAAAAGTACATCCTAATGGAATGCGATTAGGTGTTATTAAATCATGGAATTCTTTTTGGTTTGCCAGTAAAAAAGAATTTTCAAATTATATAGATAGTGATTTTAGAGTACGTAGTTTTATAATGAAAAAATTAATAAAAGCTTCAGTATCTAAAGTGATTATCGAGCGCCTTTCAAAGAGTATTAAATTAACTATATATACAGCAAGACCTGGTATTGTAATTGGAAAAAAAGGTGAGGATGTTGAAAAATTACGTATAGATATTTCTAAATTAACTAATGTTTCAGCTCAAATAAATATTTCAGAAATTCGTAAACCAGAATTAGATGCTAAATTAGTAGCAGATAATATTGCATCTCAATTAGAAAGAAGAATCATGTTTCGACGAGCTATGAAACGTTCTGTTCAAAATGCTATTAGGCAAGGGGCAAAAGGAATTAAAGTAGAAGTAAGTGGACGTTTAGGAGGGGTAGAAATTGCGCGTAGAGAGTGGTATCGAGAAGGAAGGGTTCCTCTACATACTTTAAGAGCAAATATTGAATATGATACTTCAGAAGCTCATACTACATATGGAATAATTGGAGTAAAAGTATGGATTTTTAAAGGTGAAATATTAGATGGAATGGTTTTTTCTAAAAAGAAAGATAAAAAAAAATTTAGTTCAGTAAAAAAAAATTCTCGAAGATATAGAAGATAAATGATGGAGATTTGTATATATGTTACAACCAAAACGTACAAAATTTCGAAAAATGCATAAAGGAAAAAATCGTGGTTTGTCTATTGATAATAAAATCAGTTTTGGAACGTATGGTTTAAAGGCTCTGACTAGAGGAAGATTAACTTCAAGACAAATTGAATCAGCTCGTAGAACTATTACACGATTTGTAAAGCGTCAAGGTAAAATGTGGATTCGTATTTTTCCGGATAAACCCATTACGCAAAAGCCTTTAGAAGTTCGTATGGGTAAAGGTAAAGGTAATGTTGAATATTGGGTGGCTTTAGTACAACCAGGTAAAATATTATATGAAATTGAAGGTATTTCAGAAATAGAATCTCGTTCAGCCTTTAAACTTGCTTCATCAAAATTACCTATTAAAACTATTTTTGTATCTAAAACGGTAATGTAATTATGAATATGATAATAGAAAAAAATATTTTACAAAAAGATTTAGAAGAAAAATTATTAGGATTATTAAAAGAACAATTTAATATTCGACTTCAATTAGCTTCGGGAAAGTTAAAAAAGACACATTTAATTCGAAAAGTAAGAAAAGATATTGCACGTATTAAAACTCTATTAATGGATCGGATCAATAATAAATTATGAATCAGAAAAAAAATATTTTACAAGGTCGTGTCATTAGTAATAAGATGCAAAAATCTATTATTATTGTTGTAAATCGCAGAATTAAACATTCTATTTACGGAAAATTTATAAAAAAAAGAACTAAATTATGTGTGCATGATGAGAAAAATATTTGTAATATTGGTGATTTAGTAGAGATTTGTGAATGTCGACCTATATCTAAAACAAAATCTTGGATTTTATTAAAAATCTTAGACAAAGCTATAATTTAAAAGTTTTTTATTTTATAACCGGAAGGCATGACAATTGCATTTATGGTTAAGTTTCATGTCTTCTATTAATTGAGTAGTAATTCATACTATTTATATTTTAAATATTTTATTAAATAATTATAACATTTAAAGGTTGTATATTATGATTCAAGTACAAACAATTTTACATGTTGCCGATAATTCTGGTGCACGTTTAGTTATGTGTATAAAAGTTTTGGGTGGTTCTCGTCGGCGTTATGCTTATATTGGTGATATAATAAAAGTAGCTGTAAAAGAAGCAATTCCTCGAAGTAAAGTTAAGAAAGGTGATGTTATGAAAGCAGTAATTGTTCGTACTAAAAAAGGTATTCGTAGATCAGATGGATCTATGCTTTGTTTTGATAATAATGCATGTGTTATTTTAAATGATACTACAGGTCAGCCTATAGGGACGCGTATATTTGGCCCTGTAACACGAGAATTAAGAACAGAATCATTTATGAAAATTATTTCTTTAGCACCAGAAGTTTTATAAAAAGGAAATTAAGAATGGCTTCGAAAATACGTTCTAATGATTTAGTGATTGTTTTAACTGGAAAAGATAAAGGTAAAACAGGTATAGTAAAAAAAGTTTATCGTGATACTAATATAGCAATTGTTAGTGGGATCAACATGGTTAAAAAACATCAAAAATCTATACCAGAAAAAAAACAGATGGGTGGTATTATTTTGAAAGAATCTACTATTCATCTTTCTAATTTATCTATTTTTAATAAAAAAATTAATAAAGCAGACAAAGTAGAATTTTTTTTTTCTTCGGGAAAAAAAATGCGTCGATATAAATCTAACCGGGAATTATTTTAACTAGATCTAGGTATATACACTATGTGCAGATTACAAAATTTTTATATTACTGATATTATTCCAAAATTAATGAATCAATTTCATTATTCTACAGTAATGGCTGTCCCTAAAATTAAAAAAATTACTTTAAATATGGGTGTAGGAAAATCAGTTACAGATAAAAAAATATTAGATTATGCGGTAAATGATTTAACTCAAATTTCTGGTCAAAAACCAATCATTACTGTTGCTAAAAAATCTATTGCAAATTTTAAAATTCGTAAAGGATATCCAGTAGGATGTAAAGTTACTTTACGAGGTAGGAGAAAATGGGATTTTTTTGATAAACTAATTACTATTGCAATACCTCGCATACGCGATTTTAGAGGTATGTCTCGTAAGTCATTTGATGGACAAGGTAATTATAGTTTAGGTATTCGTGAACAAATTATTTTTCCTGAAATTAATTATGAGAAAATTGACTCTATTAGAGGTATGAATATTACAATTACAACTAATGCTAAATCTAATCTGGAAGCTGAATCTTTGCTTTCTGCTTTTAACTTTCCTTTTCAAAAATAAAATTATAACGGTAAAATTATATGGCTAAGCAATCTATGAAAGCAAGAGAAATTAAAAGAACTAAGTTAGCAGTGAAATACTATGCTATACGATCTAAATTAAAAAATATTATTAAATCTAAGAATTCTTTAGATAAAGATCGCTGGAATGCTATGTTAAAGCTACAATCTTTACCTAGAGATTCGAGTCCTTCTCGACAACGTAATCGTTGTCGACAAACCGGACGTCCACATGCTTTTTTAAGAAAATTTGGATTAAGTCGTATGAAATTACGTGAATCGGCTATGAGAGGAGAAATACCAGGTTTAACTAAAGCTAGTTGGTAATGAATTATTTTTTAATTATTTTTGGTTATTTATTAATAGGAGCATTGTAATGAGTATGCAAGATCCAATATCAGATATGTTAACTTGTATTCGTAACGGTCAAAATTCAAACAAAATTTTTATAACAGTACCGTTTTCTAAAATAAAAAAAAATATTATAAGGGTATTAAAATATGAAGGATATATTTATAATTATATAATAAAGAAAAATAATAATTCAGAATTAAAGATTTTTTTAAAATATTATAACGGAAAATCTGTTATTGAACGTATTTCTAGAGTAAGTCGTCCAGGTTTACGTAAGTATTGTAATAAATATAATTTACCTGTAGTAATGAATAATTTAGGTATTGCTATTATTTCTACTTCACGAGGAGTAATGACTAATCGTATTGCAAAAGAGAAAGGGTTAGGCGGAGAAATTATATGTTACGTAAATTAATATTATTAATTTATATCAATAAAGGAATTTAAAAAATGTCTCGTGTAGCAAAATCACCTATTGTTATCCCTAAAAATGTAACTATTATTTTAAATAATTTGGAAATTTTAGTTAGTGGGCCGTTAGGTTCATTGAAACGTATAATGAATATATGCGTAAAAGTTGTTCAGAAAAATGATTGTTTATTTTTTTCACACGATCACTCTTCTGAATCATATGGCTGGATGCAAGCTGGTACCTATCGTTCGTTAGTTTATATGATGATTATAGGTGTGACTATTGGTTTTAAAAAACAATTAAATTTATTTGGTATTGGTTATCGTGCTACAATAGAAAAAAATAATATTTTAAAATTATATTTAGGTTTTTCACATCCTATTTTTTATAAACTTCCACCTTCAATAAAAGTAGTATTATTGCCTCAAAATGAAATTGTTTTAACGGGAATAGATAAACAACTTGTAGGACAAGTAGCAGCAAATATACGATCCTATCGTATTCCTGAACCATATAAAGGAAAGGGTATTCGTTATTTAAATGAAGTAGTTCGTATTAAAGAGGCTAAAAAGAAGTAATATGAAAGGAAAGATAAATAAAAAATATTCTCGTATTAGACGTTATACAAAAATACGAAAAAAAATACAAAGTAATTGTTCTTTTCGTTTAGTTGTACATCGTACTTCAAGACATATTTATGCACAAATTATTTCATATAATACTTCTATTATTGCTGTTTGTGCATCTACTTTAGAATTTAAAAAGTTAAAAATACAAAATATATATACCGGTAATAAAGTTTCCGCAAAATTAATAGGAGAGTTAATTGCTCAAAGAGCTTTAAAAAAGGGAATAAAAACAATTTCTTTTGATCGTTCTGGTTTTAAATATCATGGTAGGATAAAAGAGTTAGCTGAATCAGCGCGTATTACTGGTTTAGTTTTTTAATAAAAAGGATAGTATATATGCATTTTGATAAAAAATTATCAACAGAATTAAAAGAAAAATTAATTTCTGTAAATAGGGTTTCAAAAACAGTAAAAGGTGGAAGAATTTTTTCTTTTACTGCTTTAACAGTAGTAGGTAATGGTAATGGAAAAGTGGGATTTGGATATGGAAAAGCGAGGGAAGTACCTTCAGCTATTCAGAAAGCTATGGAAAAAGCACGTAAGAATATGATCTCTATCCCTTTATTTAAACATACTATACAACATTCTGTATATGGTTCACATACTGGCTCTAAAATATTTATGAAACCTGCTTCTGCAGGTACAGGTATTATTGCTGGAGGTGCAATGAGATTAATATTAGAAGTTGTAGGTATTCATAATATTTTAGCTAAGATTTATGGATCTACTAATCCAATTAATGTAGTACGTGCAACTATAGATGGTTTAAAAAAAATTAGATCACCTGAGATGATTGAAAAAAAATTAGGTAAATCTATTACTAAATTTTAAATATATGGTGTATTAATCCTTATGAAAACGATTGTTATAACACAGATAAAAAGTCAAATTGGTCGCTTGCCGAAACATATTGCAACTATGAAAGGATTAGGTTTACGTTATGTCGGTGATACTGTAGAAAGAGAAGATACTGCTGCTATTAGAGGTATGATAAACCAGGTTTTTTATATGATAAATATAAAAGAAGGAAATAAATTATGTATTTAAATACTATATCTAATTCTATATATAAAAATAGAAAAAGAAAACGTATATGTAGAGGTATTGGTTCTGGTTTAGGAAAAACCGGAGGAAGAGGACATAAAGGTCAAACATCAAGATCTGGTGGAAAAATTCGTAAAGGTTTTGAAGGGGGTCAAACACCATTATATAGAAGAATTCCAAAATTTGGTTTTGTTTCTAAAAAAAAAATATTTGTTGATGAAATCAGATTATTTGAATTAGATAATTTATCTGATATTTCAGTTATAGATTTATCTGTTTTAAAAAAAACAAATTTAATTAAAAAAAATATTAAATATGTTAAAATTATTAAAGTAGGTAACATTAACAGGCCTATTGTAGTTTCTGGTCTATTTGTTACTAAAGGAGCTCGTTTATGTATTGAGTCAGCAGGAGGAAAAATTAATAATTAAATATATAATAATACTATTAAACCATTTTTTATTAATAGAAAATACATTATGTCTACATTATATAATCTAAAAAAAAGAATTATTCTTGTTTTTATGGCAATTATAATATTTCGTATAGGTTCTTTTATTCCTATCCCAGGTATTGATATCAATGTTTTAGAACAATTTTTTTTTCATAAAAATAGTTCTTTATTAACAATATTTAATATGTTTTCCGGCGGTTCTTTAAATAGAGCATCAATATTTGCATTAGGTGTTATGCCTTATATTTCTTCTTCTATAATAATTCAGTTGTTAACATTTTTAGTTCCGCATTTAAAGCATTTAAAAAAAGAAGGAGAACTGGGAAGAAAAAAAATTAATCAATATACTAAATATGTAACTTTATTATTATCAATAATTCAGTCTATTAGTGTAGTTTCTGGATTACCCTTTCTTCCTGGAATGAATAATCTTGTCATTTGTGCTGATCGTTATTTTTATGTTATTTCCGTTATAAGTTTAGTTACTGGTACAATGTTTTTAATGTGGCTGGGAGAATTTATAACTGAAAAAGGTTTAGGTAATGGTGTTTCTTTGATTATTTTTTCAGGAATAGTTTCTAGTTTACCATCTTCAGCTATACAAACATTAAAAGTTATGAAAATTAATCAGTTTAATTTTTTATATATATTATTAATTGCTTTTATAATGATCTTTGTTGTTTTTATTGTAGTATTTATAGAGAAAAGTCAGCGTAAAATTACTGTATGCTATGCTCGCCGTCAACAAGGTCAACGTATGCATTCTGCACATAATAGTTATTTACCTTTGAAATTAAATATGGCTGGGGTAGTTCCGGTGATTTTTTCTTCTAGTTTAATTTTATTTCCATCTATTATTATAACTTATTTTCGTTATATTTTTCATAATTTTTTTTATTTGATACAGTTTTTTAATTATTTTAAATATAATCATAGTATTTATTTATTAATCAATATAACATTAATAATATTTTTTTGTTTTTTTTATACCAGTATAATTTTTGATGTTCGAGATACAGCTATAAATTTAAAAAAATCTAGCGCATTTATTCCTGGAATTCGACCAGGTATACGTACATCACAATACATTAAAAAAATTGTTTTGAAATTAACAACAATTGGTTCTATTTATACAGTATTTATATGTTTGATTCCTGATATCATGCAAGTATACTTAAAAGTTCCTTTTTATTTTGGTGGTACTTCTTTATTAATTGTTGTAGTAGTATTAATAGAATTTATTATACAAATACAAACATTAATGATGTCTACTAAATATAAAAAAATACTTAAAAAAGCCAATTTATATTTAAAAAGCTAAAATAGCATGAATGAATATTTATTTTTGGAGAAATAATGAAAGTACGTGCATCTGTTAAAAAGATTTGTAGAAGTTGTAAAATTATACGCAGAAAAAATATAGTTCGTGTAATTTGTAGTAATGATCCAAAACATAAACAAAGACAAGGGTAATTAGAATAATTTTATATATTTTAAAATATATAAATTAATTATATATTAAACTTATATTTTAATAGTAAAAAATATTTTATTATTAAATTATTTTAATAAGGAAAAATATTTGTGACAAGAATTGCTGGAATAAATATTCCTGATTATAAACATATATTAATAGCATTAACTAGAATTTATGGAATTGGTTTATCATTATCTAAAAAAATTTGTTGTACTTCAGGTATACCATATAATATAAAAGTTAGTGAATTAAAAGATAATCAAATTGAAATATTACGTTCAATAATATCTAAATTTCTTGTTGAAGGTGATTTACGTAGAGAAAAAACAATTAATATAAAAAGATTAATGGATATTGGTTGTTATCGAGGACTTCGTCATCGTAAACATCTTCCAGTTCGTGGACAAAGAACAAAAACAAATGCGCGTACATGTAAAGGACCGAGAAAGTTAATAAAAAGTAGATAATAGGAAAATATTTTATTATGTCAAAAAAAATAGCAAGTAATTCTAAAAAACGTGTAAAAAAACAAATTTTAGACGGTATTGCATATATTCATGCCTCTTTTAATAATACAATTGTTACTATTACTGATCGTAAAGGTAATACATTAGGTTGGGCAACTTCTGGAGGATCTGGTTTTAGAGGTTCAAGGAAATCGACTCCTTTTGCTGCTCAAGTAGCAGCAGAAAAATGTGCAGATCGTGTAAAAGATTATGGGATAAAAAATTTAGAAATAATGGTTAAAGGCCCAGGACCAGGTCGAGAATCAACAATTAGATCTTTAAATGCTTCAGGTTTTCGTATTACAAGTATTAAAGATATTACTCCTATTCCTCATAATGGATGTCGACCACCTAAAAAACGTAGAGTTTAATTTTATTTAAAAAAAAGAGAAATATAAATATGGCAAAATATTTAGGTCCAAAATTAAAATTAAGTCGACGAGAAAGTTCAGATTTATTTTTAAAATCTGGTGTGCGTTCCATTGAATCTAAATGTAATATTGACCAAGCTCCTGGTCAACATGGATCTCGAAAATTGCGATTATCTGAATATGCAAAACAATTAAGAGAAAAACAAAAATTACGTCGTTTATACGGAATATTAGAACGACAATTTCATAATTACTATAAAAAAGCTTCTAAATTAAAGGGAAATACTGGGCAGAATTTGCTTTTTTTATTAGAGAAGCGTCTTGATAATATTGTATATCGTATGGGTTTTAGTGCTACACGTGCAGAATCACGTCAATTAATTAGTCATAAGTCTGTTTGTGTTAACAGTAAAATTGTAAATATTCCTTCTTTTCAAGTTTCTATAAATGATAAAATATCTATTTTGAAAAAATCACAAAATCAATTACGAATTAAAGCTGCTGTAGAGATTATGAATCAACGTGAGAAATCTGCTTGGTTAGATGTAAATTATAAAAAAATGGAAGGTTTTTTATTACGTACAATAGAACGTGATGATTTATCTTCTGACATTAATGAACATTTAATTGTAGAGTTATATTCTAAATAATATAGATTACTAATATTTAGAGAGGAGAGTAATGGGGGATTTTGTAGAAGATTTTTTAAAACCGAGATTAGTAGATATTCAACAAATTAGTTCTACTCAAGCCAAGATTACTTTGGAGCCATTAGAACGTGGGTTTGGTCATACACTAGGAAATGCTTTACGGAGAATTTTATTATCTTCAATATCTGGATGTGCTGTTACAGAAGTTGAAATTAATGGTATCTTGCATGAATATACACATAAAGAAGGAGTTCAAGAAGATATATTAGATATATTATTAAATTTAAAAGGTTTATCAATAAAATTATTTGGAAAAGATGAAGTAATATTACATTTAAAAAAAAGCGGTGTAGGGCCAGTTATTGCGGCAGACATTGATTATGATTCTTCTACTGAAATTGTAAATTTAAAACATACTATATGTCATTTAACCTGCCCCGATGTTTCTATTGAGATTCGAATGAAAGTAGTAAGAGGAAGAGGATATATAACTGCTGAATCTAGTAAAGATTTAAATAAAAATAATCAAATTATTGGTAAATTATTTCTGGATGTATCCTATAGTCCTATAGAACGTATTATTTATCATGTTGAAGCTGCAAGAGTTAAACAAAGAACTGATTTAGATAAGTTAATTATAGAAATGGAAACAAATGGGACTATTGATCCAGAGGAAGCAATTAGAAAAGCAGCTACTATTTTAGCTGAACAGTTAGAATCTTTTGTAGATTTAAGAGGTATTCGTGAACCTGAAATTAAAGAAGAAAAACCTGAGTTTGAACCGATTTTATTGCGTCCTGTAGACGATTTAGAATTAACAGTTCGATCCGCTAATTGTTTGAAAGCTGAAAGCATTCATTATATTGGTGATTTAGTGCAGAAAACTGAAGTGGAATTATTAAAAACTCCTAATCTAGGAAAAAAGTCATTAACTGAAATTAAGGATATATTAGCAATTAAGGGTTTATCATTAGGAATGAAGTTAGATAATTGGCCTCCTAAAATTCTTATAGAAGATTAAATTTTTTTAAAATCAATATTTTTTGATATATAAATTAAAAATTTTTCAATTTTTTTACGGGATATAATGTTATGAGACATAGAAAAACGGGACGATTATTAAATAGAACACGTAGTCATTTACAATCTATGTTAAAAAACATGACATGTTCATTAATTAAATACGAGTATATTAAAACTACTTTATCCAAAGCAAAAGAGTTACGTCGTTTTGTTGAACCAATTATTACGCTGTCAAAATATGATACGATAGTTAATCGAAGATTAGTATTTTCTCGTATTTGTAATATTTTTACAGTAAAGAAATTATTTCATGAGTTAGGGCCTTATTTTTATTCTAGACCAGGTGGTTATTTACGTATATTAAAGTGTGGTTTTCGAAAAGGTGACAATGCTACTATAGCATATGTAGAATTAGTTGGTCGAAATTTTTAAAAATTATTAAATAGGTTTTAATGAATTTTTAAATTTATAATTTTAATAAAAAACGGCATTTTTATGCCGTTCTTTGTAATAATTTTTATACTTTAAAAGTATTAAAGATTATTTTAATATAGAATGTTTAATAAATAGTTTTTTATTTGTATGTATAATTTGACTTATGTGTATGGTTTTTTTACCTGGTATTTGTATTTTTTCTATATTTAATATTCCTTTTTTAGTATTTATTTGTATTCCTTTTTTATTGATTTTAATAATTTCCCCGCAATAAAAATTTTTTTTATTAAACGATATAATTGAGTGTTTTTTTATTTTTATAAAATAACCATTAATAAAAAATTGACAACATGGCCATGGAGTGAAAGCTCGAATTAATCGATCAATCTGTATAACTGAGAGAGACCAAGAAATTCTTGAATCTCTTTTTTTTATTTTTGGTGCTTTAGTTTCAAGATTTTTATCTTGTTTGTAATATTTTTTTATATTTGGATTATTTATTATATTTAGAGATTGATACATACATTGTAATGAGATTGGAATTAATTTTGCGCATAATGTTGTAGTAGTATCAGTTGAATTAATAGGACAAGTTAATGTATAAATTATTTTTCCAGAATCAATATTAGAATTCATTTTTATTACACTAATTCCTGTTTGTTTATCTCCTGATAATATTGCCCATTGGACAGGAGCTGCTCCTTTCCATCTTGGCAATAGCGATGCGTGTATATTAATGCCACCTAAAGGAAATAATTTTAAAATTTTTTTAGGTATTATAGATCCATAAGATGATACAATTAATATATTTGCTTGTATATCAAGAATAGATTTATAAAATTTTTTTTCAAATAAATCATTTGGTTGTAATATTTTTATATTATTTTTAATTGCAAATTTTTTGATAGATGAAAAAGGATTATTTTTTTTTTTACAATATATGTTATCTGGTTTAGTTATTATAGCTGATATAACATATTTTGAATAAAATAATGAATATAAGTGAGCTAATGAAAAATCATTGCTACCTGCGAAAATAATTTTTAATATTTTTTTTGACATATTTTAATATAAATAGATTATTTTATAAAAAATATATTATTAATTAATATAATCTATAAATAGTTTCCCGATTAAATGATCCATTTCATGTTGGATACAAACAGATAATAATGATCTCGCTTCTAATATAAATAATTGTCCGAGATGATTAATTGCTTTTATTTTAATATAGCTTGCTCTATTAATTATAGCTGTTTTTTTAGGAATTGATAAACAACCCTCTTTTGTACGAATATATTTGTGATTTTTTTTTAAAATAATAGGATTTATTAAAATTAATTCTGATTGATTAGGTGTTAGTGAACTAATTACGATAATTCTTTTTAATATATTTATTTGTGGTGCAGCTAATCCAATTCCATTATTAGCATACATTGTATCAAACATATCATTTATAGTTTTTATTATTTTATAATTGATTGTTTTAATTGGTTTTGATTTTAATCGTAAACGATAATCTGGAAATTTTAAAATTTTACGTATAGACATAGATATTATTTATATATATCAGTTAAATGTATATTTAAATTTGTATAATGAAATGTCTTAAAAAGACAAGTAAAATTCTATAATTATAAAATTTTATTTTTTTAAATATTTTATATTTTTATAAAAATTTATTTTAAAAAGTTTAGGAAATAGTATGAAAAAAGAAACATTAAAAAAAAAAATAAAATATATTTTATTATTTGGTAACCCAGTAAAGCATTCTTTATCTCCTGTTATTCATAAAAATTTTTCTAAAGAGATAAAAATAAACTACAATTATAGTACTTTTTCATGTAAAAAATCAAATTTTTTTAAAAATGTAATAGAATTTTTGAATTCAGGTGGTCATGGATGTAATATTACAGTACCTTTTAAAAAAGATGCATTTAATATCCCTGATCAATATAGTGAAAAAGCATATATTTCTGGTTCTATAAATACTTTAGTAAAAATTGAAGATAATAATTTTTTAGGTGATAACACAGATGGTATTGGTTTAATATATGATTTAAAGCGTTTAAAATATTTAAAGAAAAAAAATACTGTAGTATTATTGCTAGGTTCTGGTGGTGTAGCTTATTCTATTGTATATCATTTATTGAAGGAAAAATGTTGTATTTTTGTTTTAAATAGAACAATGATTAATTCTATTAGATTAGTAAAAAAATTTAAATGTTTTGGAAAAATTTTTATTTTTTCAGATTATTTATATGAAAATCATTTTGATATCATTATTAATGCTACTTCTTGTGGATTAAGTCATCAATCTCCTTTTTTTCCAAAAAAACTAATTTTTCCTCATACGAAATGTTATGATATTTCTTATTCGAAAAAAAATGTATTAACTCCTTTTTTATCATTTTGTAAATATTTAGGTAGTCAATATTATTCTGACGGGTTAGGTATGTTAGTAGCTCAAGCGGCATATTCATGTTATTTATGGTTTAACATATTACCTGATATTAAAAAAAATATTGATATATTAAGTTCTACCTTGTAGATATGTAATAAAATTAAAAATAATTTTTTAAAAATATATATTTTTTATTTAATAAAATAGATTACAATTAAAGTAAAATTTATTTTTTTATGTTTTTTTTTTAAAAAAACATAAAAAATACTTGACACTTTTAATTCATTCTGTAACATTAAAAATTAATGATTATTTTATTTATTTTTTAGAGTCCTCTTCGTCTAGTGGTTAGGACATCGCCCTTTCACGGCGGCAACAGGGGTTCAAATCCCCTAGGGGACAAAAATTAAAAATATTTTTGTATACTAAAAAAAAATATATGATATAATTATTTTGTAATAAAAAAAAAGATTGATTTTAATGTTCTTTAAAAATTTGGATATGATTGAAAATTTAGAAAAACACCTGTGGGTTGTAAGGTTAAGCAGAATAAGCGTGTTTGGTGGATGCCTTGGCATTCAGAGGCGATGAAGGACGTGCTAATCTGCGATAAGCGTCGGTAAGCTGATATGAAGCGTTATAATCCGATGATTTCCGAATGGGGAAACCCGATGTTCAAAACATCATTATTAATTGAATTAATAGATTAATAAAGCAAACCAAGGGAACTGAAACATCTAAGTACCTTGAGGAAAAGAAATCAATTGAGATTCCCTGAGTAGTGGCGAGCGAAATGGGAAAAGCCTAGAATTATAAAGGAATAAAAATATAGTAGAATAATTTGGAAAAATTAACGATACAAGGTGATAGTCCTGTATATGAAATATTTTTGTTCTGGAATTCAAAAAGTAGAACGGGACACGAGAAATCTTGTTTGAAGATAGGGGGACCATCCTCTAAGGCTAAATACTCCTGAATGACCGATAGTGAACTAGTACCGTAAGGGAAAGGCGAAAAGAACCCCGGTTAGGGGAGTGAAATAGATCCTGAAACCAAATACGTACAATCAGTAGGAGCTTTTAAATATTTGAAAAGTGACTGCGTACCTTTTGTATAATGGGTCAGCGACTTGTATTTTGTAGCAAGGTTAACTTATTTTAGGGAGCCGTAGGGAAACCGAGTCTTAAATGGGCGATTTATTTTTATAGTTGCAAGATACAGACCCGAAACCCGGTGATCTATCCATGAGCAGGTTGAAGGTTGGGTAAAACCAACTGGAGGACCGAACCGACTGATGTTGAAAAATCAGCGGATGACTTGTGGTTAGGGGTGAAAGGCCAATCAAACCGGGAGATAGCTGGTTCTCCCCGAAAGCTATTTAGGTAGCGCCTCGTGAACTCATCTTCGGGGGTAGAGCACTGTTTTGACTAGGGGGCCATCCCGGCCTACCAAATCAACGCAAACTCCGAATACCGAAGAATGTTATCACGGGAGACACACAGCGGGTGCTAACGTTCGTTGTGGAAAGGGAAACAACCCAGACCGTCAGCTAAGGTCCCTAAATCATAATTAAGTGGGAAACGATGTGGGAAGGCATAAACAGCCAGGATGTTGGCTTAGAAGCAGCCATCATTTAAAGAAAGCGTAATAGCTCACTGGTCTAGTCGGCCTGCGCGGAAGATATAACGGGGCTAAATTATGTACCGAAGCTACGGCAATAAAGATTTTTTTTATTGGGTAGGGGAGCGTTCTGTAAGCCTGTGAAGATGTTTTGTAAAAAACATTGGAGGTATCAGAAGTGCGAATGCTGACATGAGTAACGATAAAGCAGGTAAAAAACCTGCTCGCCGAAAAACCAAGGGTTCCTGTCCAACGTTAATCGAGGCAGGGTAAGTCGACCCCTAAGGTGAGGCCGATAGGCGTAGTCGATGGGAAACTAGTTAATATTCTAGTACTTATTTTTACTGCGAAGGGGGGACGGAGAAGGTTAGGTTATCCGGGTGTTGGTAGTCTCGGTTTAAGTATGTAGGATGGAAAGTTAGGAAAATCCGATTTTCTATATAAAATCTAAGATACGAATACGAATTATGTAAATAATGAAGTAACTAATACCACGCTTCCAAGAAAATCCTCTAAGCTTATAGGTAAAAATAAATCGTACCCGAAACCGACACAGGTGGTTAGGTAGAGTATACTAAGGCGCTTGAGAGAACCTGGATGAAGGAACTAGGCAAAATAGTGCCGTAACTTCGGGAGAAGGCACGCTAACATATAAGTGTAAAAATTTACTTTTGAAGCTTAAGTTAGTCGCAGATACCAGCTGGCTGCAACTGTTTATTAAAAACACAGCACTGTGCAAACACGAAAGTGGACGTATACGGTGTGACGCCTGCCCGGTGCCGGAAGGTTAATTGATGAAGTTAAGGGAAACCTAAAGCTTTTGAGTGAAGCCCCGGTAAACGGCGGCCGTAACTATAACGGTCCTAAGGTAGCGAAATTCCTTGTCGGGTAAGTTCCGACCTGCACGAATGGCGTAATGATGGCCAGGCTGTCTCCATCCAGGACTCAGTGAAATTGAATTTGCTGTGAAGATGCAGTGTACCCGCGGCAAGACGGAAAGACCCCGTGAACCTTTACTATAGCTTGACATTGAGAATTGATTTTTATTGTGTAGGATAGGTGGGAGACATAGAAATTAGTGCGCTAGTATTAATGGAGTCAACCTTGAAATACCACCCTATAAACATTGATTTTCTAACCTTATATCGTTATCCGATATAGAGACAGTGTCTGGTGGGTAGTTTGACTGGGGCGGTCTCCTCCCAAAGAGTAACGGAGGAGCACAAAGATTGGCTAATTACGGTTGGACATCGTAAGGTTAGTGCAAAGGCATAAGCCAGTTTAACTGCGAGCGTGATAATGCGAGCAGATGCGAAAGCAGGTCTTAGTGATCCGGTGGTTTCTGTATGGAAAGGCCATCGCTCAACAAATAAAAGGTACTCCGGGGATAACAGGCTTATACCGCCCAAGAGTTCATATCGACGGCGGTGTTTGGCACCTCGATGTCGGCTCATCACATCCTGGGGCTGAAGCAGGTCCCAAGGGTATGGCTGTTCGCCATTTAAAGTGGTACGCGAGCTGGGTTTAGAACGTCGTGAGACAGTTCGGTCCCTATCTGCCGTGGGCGTAGGAAAATTGAGAGGGGCTACTTCTAGTACGAGAGGACCGAAGTGGACGTATCTCTGGTGTTCGGGTTGTCATGCCAATGGCATTGCCCGGTAGCTAAATACGGAAGAGATAAGTGCTGAAAGCATCTAAACACGAAACTTGCCTCAAGATTAGTTTTCCCTGTTAAATATATTTAAAAATTATATTTACTGAAGGGACGTTGGAGACTACGACGTAGATAGGCTAGGTGTGTAAGCATAGCAATATGTTCAGCTAACTAGTACTAATGACCCAATAGGCTTGACCTTACAACACCAGAGGTGTTTTTCTAAAAAAAATAAAACCTGGCAATAATAGTGTTATGGTACCACCTGAATCCATTTCGAACTCAGAAGTGAAACGTATCAACGCCAATGGTAGTGCAAGGTCTCCTTGTGTGAGAGTAGGACATTGCCAGGTATTGTTTTTTTTATTTAATTTTCTATCATATTTTTTAAAATTTTTATATTCTTATTTATATCTATTTTTTTTAAATTTTTTAATTTAATTGAAATACTTTATTAGTAAAGTTTTTGTATTTTATTTAAAATATTGTTAATCTATATTAGGTTTATTTATTATAATAAATAATGCATTAACTGTAGGTATAAGTTTTAGTTTAAATTTTTCACTCTAAGGTAACATATAGATGTCCAAGATTAAAGGTAATGTAAAATGGTTTAATGAATCAAAAGGTTTTGGTTTCATTACTCCTGAAGATGGAAGCAAAGATGTATTTGTTCATTTTTCTGCTATCCAAAGCAACGGATTTAAAACTTTGGCAGAAGGTCAAAGTGTTGAATTCGAAATTACCGAAGGCGCAAAAGGGCCGTCAGCTGCTAATGTTGTTAGTTTATAAAATTTTTTTTAAATAAAAAAAATTTTATTTATATTTATCATTAGTAGTACTTTTGCGGTGCGAAGGTTAATTATCTCGCATCGCAAAATTATTTATAGTACCATTCTAACTAAGTGAATTTTACTAAGTTCGATGTATAGATTTTTTATTTGTTTAAAATTTTTAGCACAAATAGTTATAGAAATAGATAGATATGTTCCTTTGTTACTAGATTTTATTTGAGGAGCATAATCCCCTGGAATATGATTTTGTATTATTTTAATAATATTATTTGTTAGTTCTGGTTGAGCTAATCCTATTACTTTGTATGTAAATGTACAGGGAAATTTTAAAATTTTTTCTAATTGGCTTTTCATTTTTTTTCTCTTATCAATTTTATTTATTGAAGTTATACAATTGATTTTATCTCTTTTTTAAAAATTCTTCTATAATATATCAATTTATATTTTTATATAAAATTATTTTCATTAAATTTTTATTTATATATTATATTGTATTTTACAATCAAATAAAATAATTTATATAAATAAAATATTTTTTATATTTATATAATAAATTAATTTGTTAATAATATAAATTTTATTTATATTTTTAAGAGCGTTAATATGTTAAAAATTTTTAATACTTTAACAAAAAAAAAAGAAATATTTGAGTATTCTTTTACAAAAAGAATAAATATTTATGTATGTGGAGTAACAGTATATGATTTATGTCATATTGGTCATGCACGTACATTTATTATTTTTGATGTAATCATACGTTATTTACAGAATTTAGGTTATAATACTTATTATATAAGAAATATTACGGATATTGATGATAAAATAATTAATCGAGCAAAAAAAAAAAAAGAATCCGTTAGTTTTTTTGTAAAACGTATGATTAAATTAATGCATGAAGATTTTTTATGTTTGAATTTATTATTTCCAAATCAAGAGCCTAGAGTTACTGAATGTATCTCAGATATTATTTTTCTAATAGATAGTTTATTAAAAAAAAATTATGCTTATATTGCATGTAATAATGATATATTATTTCCTATTTCTCAATATAAAAATTATGGTTCATTATCTCGAAGAATTAATAATTGTTGTTTTCATGATAATAAAAATAATAATAATTTAAATTTTGAATCTTCTAAAGATTTTGTTTTGTGGAAACATAGTAGTAATCATGTTGATCCATTTTGGTTCTCTCCTTGGGGTCCTGGGCGTCCTGGATGGCATATTGAATGTTCAGCTATAATTAATAAATTTTTTAAACATGAAGTTAATATTCATGGAGGTGGAATTGATTTATTATTCCCTCATCATGAAAATGAATTTGCTCAGTTAAAAAGTTTTAAAGATTATTTCTCTGTTCAATTTTGGATGCATGCAGGTATGGTTATTTTAAATAACTATAAAATGTCTAAATCTTTATCAAATACAATCACAATACGTTCTTTATTAAAAAAATATGATTCTGAAGTAATTAGATTGTATTTTTTATCTACTCATTATCGACACCCATTATATTTTTTAGAAAAAAATTTATGTCTGTTTAAAAATATTTTAGAAAAAATATATATATCTTTGTTAAATTGTATAACTGATATGTATATTCAAACAGATTATGAAATTAAATTACGTAATATGTTTAAAGATAAATTTTATCACGCTATGAATGATGACTTTAATACTCCTCAAGCATGTTTAGTATTACAGAAATTATCGCAATATATAACTAAAATTAAAAATAGTAATATTTATTTAGCGAATATATTAGCAACTGATCTTGTTAAATTAGGTAATGTTTTAGGTTTGTTATATCATAATCCAAAAGATTTTTTATCTAATCGTTATTATATACCGGACGGTCAAATAAATATCATTGATAATTTAGTGAAAATGCGTAATTTTTATCGTTTAAATAAACAATGGAATTTAGCTGATATTGTTAGAAAAAAATTATTTACTTTAGGAGTTATTATTGAAGATAATTTAAATCATTCAACATATAGATTTATAAATTAATAATTTATTTAATTTTTTATTTATTAGTATATATGGTAATATATCAATATGATTTAATATACAAAATATTTTAATTTTGTTAATATATAATTAAAAATTATTTTTTTAAATATTTATATTTAATATATTTATATTTTATAATTATAAGAATAATTTTTATTTCTATAAATAGAATATTTATATTTATTTTATATCTTTAAGATAATAAACTTATTTTTTCTTTGCGCTCTTAGCTCAATTTGGATAGAGCAACAGCCTTCTAAGCTGTAGGTTACAGGTTCGAATCCCGTAGAGCGCAAAAAAAATTAATTATTTTTTAAAATTATTAATATAATGAATTATTTTTTTATTTATATCTGTAATAGATTTATTAGAATTAATTTCTAAAAGTTTTATCTTATTTTTTTTGATTTCTTTTCTAAACCATTTTATTAATGGTTTAGTGTATTTTTCATATTCTTTTAATCTAGTTAGAATAATTTTTTTATTATCATCTTTTCTTTTATGTAATAATTCACCTGTTATATCATCTTTATTTTTTTGTTTAGGTGGATTAAAAATTTTATGATAGGTTCTTCCTGAAGGTTCATGAATTAACCTGCCTTGAATTCTATTTATGATCGAATCATGTTTAATTTTTAAATATATTATATATTGTATGTTAATGTTTTTTTTTAATGATTCTGCTTGTTCAATAGTTCTTGGGAACCCGTCCAGTATAAAACCATTACAATATTTTTTTTTTTTTATTTTTTTTTTAATTAATTGTATAATAAAAGAATTTTTTACTAATTTTCCTTTATTTATAGTGTTTTGTATATAGTTTTTTGTTTTGTCATTTTTTTTAATTTCTTGACGTAATATTTCTCCAGCAGAAATAAAAGGTATCAAAAAGTATTTGGATAATAATTGTGCTTGTGTTCCTTTTCCACTTCCCGGAGCTCCAAGCATAATAATACGTATCATAATAAGATGTCCTTTAAAAAAAATGATCTCACTGTATAAATGATGTTTTTTTGAATTTAATAAAAATAAATTTTTATAATAAAAATAAATTATTAATTCTATTAATAAATGCATGAGGATTATCTAAACTACCTTTCTCCGCTAAAATAGATTGTTCAAATAATACTTCGACCCAATCAGCAAATTTTTTATTATTTTCTATTTTTTTTATTTTTTTAATAAGAGGATGTATAGGATTTATTTCTAAAATATATTTTATTTTTGGAACTGGTTGTCCAGCAGCACTAAATATTTTCGCCATTTGAGTGCTCATATCATTTGAATCTGTTAATACCATCGCTGGTGTATTTTTTAAACGATATGTTATACGTACATCTTTCACTTTATTGTCTAGTATTATTTTTATTCTTTTAATAAAATCATCAAATTTATTTTCATTAGTATTAATTTTTTGATTTGATACTAAATCATCAAGAGACGTATCTGCTTTACTTACTGATTGAAATTGAATATTATTAAATTCAATTAGATAATTCATCATCCATTCATCGATTTTATCTGATAATAATAAAACATCAATATTTTTTTCTTTAAATATTTCTAAGTGAGGACTACTTAAAGCTGATTTGTAACTATCAGAAGTAATAAAATAAATTTTTTTTTGTCCTTCTATCATATTCTTAACATATTTATTTAGTGATAATGTTTGTTCTTTTGTTTGTGTTTGAATCGAAGAAAATCTTAACAATTTTGAAATTGTTTTTTGATTTTCAGAGTCTTCTGCCAAACCTTCTTTCATAACTAAGCCAAATATATTCCAAAATTCTTGGTATTTTTTCTCATTTGTGATTGATAATGTATCTAACATTTTTAAAACACGTTTTGTTAATGATTTACGTAAAACTTGAGTAATAGAGCTATCTTGTAGAATTTCTCTAGAAATATTAAGAGGCAGATCTTGAGAATCGATTATACCTTTTACAAAACGTAAATAATTTGGGAGAAATTGTGTAGATTCATCCATAATAAATACATGTTTTACATATAATTTTAAACCATGTTTATTTTCTTTGTGCCACATATCCCATGCTGCTTTTTTAGGAATATATAATAAATTAATATATTCTTGATTTCCTTCAACTTTATTATGACTCCATATTAGTGGTTTTGTAGAATCATGTGAAATATATGTATAAAATTTTTGATAAGCTTCTTTTGTTATATTGTTTTTGTTTTGAGTCCATAGAGATTGAGCTTCATTAATTTTTTCCCAAGAAAAAGTTTTAGTTTTTATATCGTAATTTTCTATTTCAATAGGTATAGCAAGATGATCAGAATATTTTTTTATGATTTGCTTCAGTTTCCATATTTCTAAAAATTCTTGTTCTGAATTTTTTAATGATAAAACAATTTTTGTCCCATATTCTTTCATTGGTGTAGTTTCTACTGAATATTCCCCTTTTCCATTTGAAATCCATAATGTTCCATTTTTTTCTTGATTTGATGCGTGTTTTGTGTAAACTGAAACAGTTTCGGAAACTATAAAAGACGAATAAAATCCTACTCCAAATTGACCAATAAATTCATTTTTTTCTTTTTTTTCTATATTATCAATTTTTTTTAAAAATGACTTTGTTCCAGATTTAGCAATTGTACCTAGATTTTTTATAACTTCATCATAAGTCATTCCAATACCATTATCTGAAATTATAATTTGTTTTTCTGTTTTTTTAATTGAAATTTGTATTTTAGGTATATATTCATTCTGTGAATATTTTTCTGCGTTATATAATTTTTCGAATCTAATTTTTTCTATTGCATCAGATGCATTAGATATTAATTCTCTTAAAAATATTTCTTTATTTGAATATAACGAATGAATCATTAGATGCAGTAATTCTTTTACTTCTGATTGAAAAACATGAGTTTTTTTTTGCTTATCTTTCATTTTAAATCCTATCTTTATTTATTAAATTAATATCTCTATTTTATAGAGATTATTGTATTTGAATATATTATAACGTATTTATATATTATAATAATAGTATTTTACTTTATTTATTAACTGGATTGATAAAACTAGATTCTAGTGATAATTTTTTTTTTTGCATTTTTGTTATTTGCATAACCGCATTATTAATTGCAGATGCAATTAAGTCTTGTAGCAATTGTTTATTGTTTTCATTCCAAAGTTCATTATTTATTTTAACACATTTACAATTATAATTTCCATTCATAATTATTGTTACTAAATTGACTCCTGATTTTCCAGTAATATTTGTCATACTGATATCTTTTTGTATTTTTTCCATTTTTTCTTGCATTTTTTGTGCTTGTTTGAATATGTCATTAATTTTTTTATTTGTATTCATTTTTTTTTCTTTTTTTGAGTAAAACTTTTTATTAGAAATTAATGATTTATTAAATAACGTGATATATTATTTTTTAAATCAAAAGTATTTATATTTGATATTATTATTTATGTATAAGTAAATGATTATTAGATATTTTTTTTTCTGTTATATATTGATATATTTGAAATAATATTATTTCAACCCCGATTCTTGGATTTGGCGCATATTTTATATATTTTTCCCCTTGAAGAAGAATTTTACAATAAATTTGTATATCTTTAAAGGAAATTTTTTTAGATAAAATATAAGTATTTTTATCATATTTTGATAATTTATGTATTATATAATTTTTTTCAGATATAGTAATTTTTATTATAGATAAATTGTGAAAAAAATTAATTAATGATGATATAATATTATTATATGATATTCCTATTATTTCCGCATCATCTAATATATTTAATATATTATTGATATTATTATTAATAATATTTTCTGCTAGTATAAATATTTTTTTTTTATTAAAAATACCTAATAATTTATTGATATTTTTTGTGTTTATCATTTTATCTGCAGTGGAACAAATAGCTAATTCAAGAGTATTAAGAGCATTTCTTATACTTCCACGCGCAGAATTTGATATTATACTTAAAGTTTCTTTGTTAATATTTATATTTTCTTTTTTTAATTTTTTTTTTAAATAATTAAATATATTTTTAGATGTTATATATGGAAGATGTATATGAAGACACCGTGAAATAATAGTTTCAGGTATTTTATTTAAATGTGTAGTAGCTAAAATAAATTTAATATATTTTGGTGGTTCTTCTAATATTTTTAATAAAGCATTAAAACTATGTTTAGATAACATCTGTATTTCATCAATTAAATAAATTTTAAATCTCCCTTCTATTGGTGGATATTTTGTTGTATCTAATACGCTTTTAATATCCTCTACTTTTGTCTTAGAGGCTGCATCTAATTCTATAAAATCTAAAAATTTTCCTTTTTCGATTGAAAGACAATGTGAACATTTTCTACATGGTTGAGATGTAATTCCGATTTTACAATTTAAACTCTTAGCTAGTATTCTAGCTATAGTTGTTTTCCCAGTTCCATGTATTCCTGAAAATAACCAAGATTGATGAATTCTATTTAAATCAAGACTATTTTTTATAATACGTATAACATATTTATGCCCTATAATATGATTAAAATCTTGAGGTCTCCATTTATTAGATAAAATTTTATATTTCATTTTTCTCCATATTAAACTTTTTCATTTAAAAATTTTTATGTTAAAAATATATATTTTTTAAAATATATATGATATATTAATAAAAATTATTGTTGAAATAAATTTTATTTTGATTAATAATTGTTTTTAATTATTAATATTCTCCTGTTAGGATATAATTATAATTCTATTCAATTAATCAACTGGTCAGATCTGGAAAGAAGCAGCCAAATTAAACGATATAGGTTTTATAATATCTTCTAACAGGTGATAGCAAAATTATTTTTTTGAATTATTTATTTTAATAATCATATAATTAAATATTTTTATAATCATGTTGATATGTAAACATTTTATAGTATAATCCTTTTTTTTGTAATAATTGTTGATGATTTCCTATTTCAATTATTTTCCCTTTTTCTAAAACTATAATTATATTACAATTTATTATTGTAGATAATCTATGAGCTATAATTATTACTGTAGATTTTTTTTGAATAGAAGATAATATTTTTTGTATTTTTTGTTCAGATTCAGAATCAATACTAGCTGTCGCTTCATCAAAAATTAGTATTTTAGGATTAGAAACTAATATTCTAGCAATACCTATTAATTGTTTTTGCCCTTGAGAAAGAGAATCACTATTTTGTCCAATTATTGACATATATCCATTTGGTAATGTTTCAATCAGTTGTTTTAATTGACTTTTATATAATGCATTAATAACTTTTTTTTCTTCTATTTTCCTATTAAGTGATATATTATTAATTAAATTATCATATAAAATAGTAGGTTCCTGTTGAACGATAGAAATATTTTCACGTAATGTATTATTTGATAGGGTGTTTATGGATTTTTTATCTATATATATTTTTCCTTGTGTGACAGTATAATGCCCTAAAATTAAATTAGATAATGTAGTTTTTCCACTTCCTGTTTTCCCGACTAATGCTACACAACTTTTATCTGGAATATTTATGTTAATATTGTGTAAAATTTTTTTTTCTGTCCCTGGATAAGTGAAACATACATTTTTAAATTTTATTTCTCCACTTCTTAATAATGCAAGATCATTTCCATATTGTTTTATGGGAGAATCAATAAATTTAAAAATTCTTTCTGCGGAAACAATAGCTTGTTGCAATAGTGATTGTTGACCTGTAATAGCAATAATAGGTTCATTTAAATGTCTTAAATAATTTATAAAAGTATGTATGATACTTATTTTGATAATTGCTATTGGAAATAATTTTAATGTTACAATTATACAAGATAAAACAATAGAGGATATTAAGTTTAGTAATGGCCGTAATAATAAATTATCTATTTTTAATGTTTTTATTCTATTTAAGTAATTTTTATTATTGATATAATTAATTTTTTCAATAAATCTTTTTTCTTGATTAAATTGCTGAATAATAGTAATTCCATTAATAATTTCATTAATTATATTATTTAAATTAGATAAAGATGATTTTATTTTTTTAATAATAGGTTTACTATAATATTGATGAATCATAACAATAATAGAAATGATAGGTATCATTAAAGAACTAATTAAAGCCATTCTCCACTCTAATAGAAACATAGATGTTAAGATTATACTAAATAATATAAAATTTTTTAAAAAAGATGATAAAATTGTCTCATAAAACTCTTTTACTGATTCTGTATCATTTGTTATTTTAGTAATTATTGAATTTATTGGTTTTTGATCAAAAACTTGCATTGGTTGTTTTAATGCAATATTCATAATGTTTATTCGTAATTCTTGAATAATTTCAGTAGATATTTTACTAAAATATATAGTATAAAGATAATTAAACAATGATGATAATATTTGTAAGATTATAAAGAAACTTATTAAATATAAATTTTTTTTCATCTTTAATACATGATATTTTAAAACATTATTAATAAAATTACTAAGTATAATAGGGCAAGCAATTTCTGTTACTGTTGCTAATAAAATTAATATACATGATATTAATAATAAATATTTTTTTTTTTTATAATAAGATAATAATCGTTTTATTATCTTCCATGAAGAATATTGTTGATCTTCCATTTTTTTTCCTATTTTTAATTAAAATACATAAAAATGTATATTTTATTATTTAAATTTTTGATAATTATACATTTTATGGTACCAATTTTTTTCAGACAATAATTTTTTATGTGTACCTTGTTGTAAAATTATTCCTTTTTTTAAAACAAGAATATTATTAAATTTTTCTAATATAGACAATCTATGAGTAACTACAATGGTTGTTATTTTATGTTCTTTAGTATATTTTTGAATATTTTTAATAATTTTATGTTCTGTATCATGATCAACAGATGATAATGGGTCATCTAAAATAAAAATTTTCGATTGAATTAAAAAAGCTCTTGCAATTGTAATGCGTTGTTTTTGCCCTCCTGATAATTTAACCCCCTTTTCTCCAACTTGAGTATTATATCCTTGAGATAATTTTTTTATATCATTATGTATACATGCTAATTTTGCTGCATTTTTAATTTCTTGTATTGAAGATTCTGGTTTTCCAAATCTAATATTATTTAAAATACTATCAGAAAATAAAAATGGTGTTTGATTAACTACTGATATTGTTTTTCTCCATCTTTTTATACATATATCCTTTATATCATTTTCATTATGTTTTATAAATCCTGAAGAGATTTCAAAGTGTTTTTGAATTAAGCGTATTAAAGTGGTTTTTCCTGATCCTGTGGGCCCGCAAATACCAATTGTTGAATTATTTGGTATAGTTAATTTTATATTTTTTAATGATTTTTTTTTTCTATTAGGATAAGAGAATTTGTTTATATTTATAAAGATATTATTTTTTATATTTATTTTGTTAATTTTATTATTTTTATCTACTTTTTTGTTATTTATTATAATTTCTTGTATTCTCCTCCAGGATACATTACCTCTTTCTAAAATATTAAACATCCATGCAAATGCTAGTATAGGCCAAATCATAGACCCTAAATATAAAATAAAACTTGTCAATTGTCCAAAAGTTATTTGTTCTGTAGTAATTAGAAAGCTCCCACCTAATATTGCAAATAAATTAGATATAGCAATTGATATATGAATAATTGGATTAAATTGAGCATCTATTTTTGATACTTGAAATTCCTTTTTTCCGGAATTTTCTACGGCAGTAGAAAATTTTTTTATTTCTGTTATTTCTAATTTAAAATTTCGTATCATATGTATATTATTTAAACTATTTTGAGCTTGATTATTTAAAATAGAAAAATATTTTTGTGATTTTTGAAATTTTAAATATAATTGATTTCCACATTTTTTAATAATTATAGCCATAATTGGCATTGGAATTAATGAAAAACAAGATAGCTTCCAATTGATATGTATACACATAACAATAAAAATTGAAAGTCCTGTAATGAAAGAATCTGCTAGTGTTAATACTCCCTCTCCTATAGAGAAAACTACTCTTTCAATATCATTTGTAGCTCTAGAGATTAGATCTCCATTATTATATTCTGAATAAAATATTGAATTTTTTTTTAATAAAGCAGAACAAAATTTTATTCTTAATTGAGAAACTAGTTGATATGATGAACTAAATAATAAAATTTTCCAAAAATATTTTAGTATATAAATAATTACAGATATTAAAATTATTTGTGTTGTTTTAATTAATATCTCTTGATTAGAAGTTTGATTGTTTAAAATTAAATCAATAGTAGAGCCTATAATATGTGTAGGTAGTAACTGTAGTAATGTGATTATTATTAGTAGAAGAAACGTTCCTACATATCTTTTCCATTCATTTATAAAATACCATTTTAATTCTTTAAATAAGTCCACAAAATTACCTTGTTTTATATGATAAATAGGATAGTTTTTGAAAAAATAAAATAATATTTTATTATATAAAATAAGATATATAAATAATTATTTTATTATTTTTATTTAATGTATATTTTTTTAAAATATTTTCTTTTTAATTAGAATTAAATGTAATTTTAGATTTTTTATATAAATTTTGTAAAATTGTTGTTATTACTTTTATTTTTAAATGTTGTTTAATTTGTGGATAAATTAAGTATTTTTCTGTTTTATCAATTTTTTCAAAAAATTCTTTTTTAAAAACTATTAGATAGTTTTGTTGTTTAGGTGTTTTAAAAAAAATATATATACACTTATTATTTTTTATAGGTGGTAGTTGTTTGATGATTTGTTTTATTTCATTATTATTATTAAATAATAATGTTTGAGGATTATAAGTATATATAGGATTTTTATTGAAAAAAAAATTTTTTTTATTGTAATTTTCGAGTAATAAATTTTTTATATATATATAATTTTTTTTATACATTTTTTTTAAAGCAAAATTATTTAATATTTTTTTATAAATTATTTTTTTTTCTGGTAAAGATTTTGTAATATATGATTTCATTTGTAGTAAATAAATATGTTTTTTTTTATTTGTATATGTTTGTATTTTTTGATTAATACTTGATTTTTTTTTAGAGAAAAAAATTTTTTTTATATATTTATTAAATGTATTTAAGTAGTCATTTTTAATTTTTCGAGAAGATTGAATTATTTTTTTTGTATATGTTTTTATAGAATTTTTTGGTAATAAGTTTTTTAATTTTAAATTATTTTCATTTAATAGAATAGACAACATATTATTTAAAATAATATTTTTGAAAACATTTTTTTGGTGTTTATTTTTTTTTATAATATGATTTTTAATCATACACATATTTTTATTATTTATTTTTTTTACAGAATTTAACTTAAAAATAAAAAAATTATTTTTATAAAATATTATTTTAGTATAATCTCCTATTTTTTTTAATTGAAATTTTTTTATAATTTTAGGTATATTTTTAAATTGAATCCATCCTAAACGTATTTTTTTATTTTTTTTTTTAAATATTTTATTTTTTATTGCTGTATATATTTTTTTTTTTTGAAGCATGTTTAAAAAAAAATTTTTTATTTTTAAACAATTAATTTTAATTAAATTAAAATTATATTTTTGTTTTTTTATTTTTTTTTTTATATATTTTAAAGTTAATTGTGTACTATTATTTTTTATATGTTGTTTTTTTTTTAAGTGAGTTACTTTAATAATTTTAGACTCAGGTTTGTAAAATTTTTCTTTATTTAAATGAAAATATTTTTCAATATCATTAATATTATTTTTTTTTTCTATTTTTTTTAAATCAATTTTAAAATTAATAATTTGTATATTTTTTTTATTAATTATTTTTTTAAATTTATTTTTTATATCTTCTTTTAAAATTATAATTGATTTTAATAATAATTTTATCAAATATTGAACTGCTATTTTCTTTTTTAGTGCATTAATATATTGACTATGTGAATGCATAATAAAATTAATAAACTTCACATATTTTTTATAATTAAAAGAATTATTAATATTAAAATATTTTGAAGAAAAAATTATATCTTTTGCATACTTTTCTAACATATTTAGATTAATAAGATTTACATATTGTTTTAAAAGAACTTCATTAATTATTTTTATAATTATTTGTTGAAGAACATATTGTTTATATTCTTTTTTTTTTATTTGGTCGTGTAGAATATTTTTAATATCAGCGGTTGTTTTTTTTTTAATAATATTATAACTTAATTGTAATATTTTATAATATATTTTTTCTTTATTAATAGTGATAAAAGGTAATTCTTTTTTATTTATAAGAATTCCAGCAATATTACTTAATATTATAGATGATATAATGATAGTAGTAATAGTTATTAAAATATTTTTTTTATAAAAACTGTTTGATAAAGACATAGTAACATTAACCTTTTAATTATATCATTTATTGATTATAGACATTTTTTTATTGTTTAATATTTTTCTTAGCTAGTAAGAATATAAGATTCTTCTAGCTATATTATAGATATTACAACTTTATTCAAATTTTTTTTCACATTTTTTTATTTATTTTTATTATGAATATAAGGATTTCTTTCTAAAGAAAGTATTAATATTTCTTCTATGTTTTTTATAGGACATATATCTAAATTAGAAAGAATATTTTTAGGTATTTCTGATAAATCTCTTTTATTTCCATAAGGAATTAAAACTTTTTTAACCCCCCCTCTATGCGCTGCTATTAATTTTTCTTTTAAACCGCCTATATTTAATACTTGACCTCGTAAAGTAATTTCACCGGTCATAGAAATATCAGATTTAACTGGATTATTTGTTAAACAAGATACTATTGCTGTACACATAGTTACCCCTGCACTAGGCCCGTCTTTTGGTGTAGCGCCTTCCGGAACATGTACATGAATATCATTTTTATGATAAAAATCTTTATGAATACCTAATTTTTTAGCTTGTGATCGAACGACTGTTAAAGCAGTTTGGATAGATTCTTGCATAACTTTTCCGAGAGATCCAGTATATAGTAGTTTACCTTTACCTGGAACACATGTGCATTCAATAGTTAATAAATCACCTCCCATTTCTGTCCAAGCTAATCCTATTACTTGCCCAATTTGATTATTTTTATTTATTTTTCCATATGTATATTTTTTAATACCTAAATAATTTTTTAAGTTTTTTTGATTAATAATAATATTATTACTGTTTTTATCTAATAAAATTTTTTTAACAGATTTCCTACAAATTTTTGATATAGACCTTTCAAGATTTCTAACTCCTGATTCTCTTGTATAATACCGTATTATATTTATTAATGCATTATCTTGGATAGACAATTCTGTTTTTTTTAAAGCATTTTCTTTCATTTGTTTTGGTTGTAAGTATTTTTTTGCGATATTTATTTTTTCTTCTTCAGTATATCCAGATAATCTAATAACTTCCATTCTATCTAATAAAGGAGCGGGTATATTCATCGAATTAGAAGTAGCAATAAACATTACTTCTGATAAGTCATAATCTATTTCTAAATAATGATCATTAAAAGAATTATTTTGTTCAGGGTCTAACGCTTCCAATAAAGCAGCTGCTGGATCTATACGTATATCAAATGCCATTTTATCAATTTCATCTAATAAGAAAAGAGGATTTTTTACACCTGATTTTGTTATTTTTTGCATTAACTTTCCAGGCATAGATCCAATATATGTTCTTCTATGTCCTCTTATTTCAGCTTCATCTCTTATTCCTCCTAATGCCATACGAATATATTTTCTGCCTGTTGCTCTAGCAATTGATTTTCCTAGTGAAGTTTTTCCAATTCCTGGTGGGCCTACTAGACATAAAATTGGACCTTTAATTTTTCTTATTCTATTTTGAACTGCTAAATATTCTAAAATATGTTCTTTTACATCATCTAATCCAAAATGATCAATATTTAAAATTTTATGAGCAGTTTGAATATTTTTCTTAATTTTACTTTTTTTATTCCATGGAACTTGTATCATCCATTCTACATAGTTTCTAACAACTGTAGCTTCAGCTGACATAGGTGACATCATTTGTAGTTTTTTTAATTCTGCTTGTGTTTTTTTTCTTGCTTCTTTAGGCATTTTTGCTAACTTTATTTTTTTTTTTAATTTTTCATTTTCATCAATAGAACTTTCTGAATCACCCAATTCTTTTTGAATTGCTTTAATTTGTTCCGTTAAAAAATATTCTCTTTGATTTTTTTCCGTTTGTTGTTTTATTCTATTTCTTATGTTTTTTTCTATTTTTAATAAATCAATTTCAGATTCCATTATTCCTATTAAAAATTCTAAACGTTTTTTGGTATATGACATTTCTAATAATGTTTGTTTTTCATTTATTTTTAAAGGCATATGATATGCTAAAATATCACTTAATTTTTCTATATTATTAATTTTTTTTAATGAATCAAAAATTTCTATTGGTATTTTTTTATTTAACTCAATATATCTTTTAAATTGATTGATGGTAGTTTTAATTAATACTTTCTTTTCTATTTCTTTTATTTTTTTAGGTTTTATATATTTAATTTTAGCTAAATAGTAATTATCATTTTTTTTTATATTTTTTATTTTTGCTCTTTTTTTTCCTTCAATAACTATTTTGATTGTTCCGTCTGGTAAATGTAAAATTTGTAAAATTTTTGCAACCGTTCCAATGTTAAATAAATCATTTTTTTTTGGATTTTCCGTTTTTGCTTCTTTTTGTGTAATTAGGAGTATTTTTCTATCACTTTTCATAGAAAATTCTATACATTTAATGGAATTTTTTCGACCGATAAATAAAGGGGTAACCATATACGGGTACACTACAATATCACGTAAGGGTAGTATTGGAATACTAATATTTTCTGAATACCCAGAATTCATATATATCTCTCTTTTTAGTTTTTTAATATACAAAAATTTTTATAATTATCTTTTTTTAATCATAGTATTCATATATAGTGAATATTTTTTTATTTTATATTTATTTCTCATAATAGATTATCATATCATATGTTTTTATCTGTTTTTTTTTCTAAAAAAAATAATTTCGGCGAACTATTTCGTTGTACGACAGATTTATTGATATAAATACTAGTTACATTTTTCAACGTAGGTATTTTATACATTGTATCTAACAAAATTGATTCTAAAATTGACCGTAATCCTCTTGCTCCAGTTTTTTTTTTAATTGCTTGTTTTGCTATTTCCGTTAGAGCTGATTTATCAATTTTTAATTTAATATTGTCTAAAGAAAATAACTTTTTATATTGATTTATTAAAGCGTTCTTTGGTTTATAAAGTATGTTAATTAAATCTATTTTTGTTAAATTTTTAAGCATAACAGTTATTGGTAATCTACCAACAAATTCTGGTATTAAACCATATTTAATTAAATCTGTAGGTTGTAGAGAACTCGTGTGATTAAATTTTTCTTTTTTATGAATATTTTTTTTATTTTTTATATTAAATCCAATTTTATATTTATTATATATACGATTAGATATAATATTTTCTAATCCAAAAAATGCTCCTCCACATATAAATAGAATTTTTGAAGTGTCAATTTTCCAGGTTTCTTGTTCAGGATGTTTTCTCCCGCCTTTAATAGGTACAGAAGCTATTTTTCCCTCTATTATTTTTAATAAAGATTGTTGTACACCTTCTCCTGATACATCACGAGTAATGGAAATATTTTCTGATTTTTTTGTAATTTTATCTATTTCATCAATATATATAATTCCTTTTTCTGCTTGTTTAACATTATAATTACTATTTTCTATTAATCTTCTTAAAATATTTTCTACATCTTCTCCAACATAACCAGCTTCTGTTAATGTTGTAGCATCAGCAATAGAAAATGGTACTTTTAAATATTTTGCTAATGTTTCAGCAATTAATGTTTTTCCCGTACCGGTTGGTCCAATTAATAAAATATTACTTTTTTCTAATTTGATATTATGATCATCCTGTAATAAATAATTTAATTTTTTGTAATGATTATATACTGCAACTGAAATTATTTTTTTAGCTTTTTTTTGGCCTATTATAAATTTATCTAAATATTTTTTTATTTCTTTTGGCGTTTTTAATGGAATTATTTGATTATTTTTTTGAAAATTATATTTATTTAAAATATCATTACATAATAAAATACATTGATCACAAATATTCCCTGAAAATCCGCTAATTATTTTTTTTACTTTGTTTTCTTTTTTTTTACAAAAAGAACAAAATATAATTTTTTTCTTATTTATAGTATTATCCATATTTTTCTCTATTATAATTTTTTTATATAATTTATAGTAAATATTATTATCTATTTTTTAAAATTGAGTCTATGAGTCCATATTTAATAGCTTCTTTAGGAGAAAAGAAAAAATCTCTTTCTGTATCTTTTATTATTTTTTTAATAGGTATATTAGTGTGGTAGGACAATAATTTATTGATTATTTTTTTTACTTTTTTTATTTCTTTTGCATGTATTATAATATCTGAAGCCTGTCCTTGAAATCCACCTAATGGTTGATGCAGCATAACCCTTGCATGAGGTAAACAAAAACGTTTGCCTTTTTTTCCAGCACATAATAATATAGCGGCCATTGAACAAGCTTGTCCTAGACATATTGTATTGATATTAGGTTGAACGAATTGCATAGTATCATAAATAGATAAACCAGAAGTAATTATTCCTCCAGGTGAGTTAATATATAAAAAAATATCTTTTTTTTTGTTTTCTGATTCTAGAAATAATATTTGAGATACAACATTACTAGCAAGATGATCATTAATTGTTCCAGTTATAAAAATAATTCTATCTTTTAATAAACGTGAAAAAATATCATATGATCTTTCTCCTTGAGAATCTTTATCAATTACAAAAGGTATTAAAGAAATATTTTTTTTTATTTTTTGAACCAATGTCATTTTATTATCCTTTTTTTAAAAAATAATTATTTTTTATTTATATTGATATTATTGATTTTATTTTTTTTAATTATTTAAATTATAAAATGATAATTATGTCTATAATATATATAGATTAATATAATAATCTATTATGGATATGGTATTGTATGTTATATTTTTTGTAGTTTATATATAAAAATATTTAAATTTAAATTTAATAATAATTTATGTTTAAAAAAAATAAATTTTTATAAATATAAAATTACTCAAAATAATAGTATATAGTAATCAATATTCTATAAAGATAGAAAATAGTAATTATTATAATTAGCTCTGTTATTTTTTTAATAAATATTAATTTTTTATATTGTTATTTTTTATGAAAAATAATTATACTTTTTTTATATGTGAATATATATTTATTTTTAAAGAGTATTTAATAGTTATGAGATATATATGTAGATATGACAATTTTTAATAAAATAGATATTTTTTATGTATATTTTATATTTAAAAAATATTTTTTTTATTTTATTATAATAAAATGTATTATACATATAACATTAAATAATTTTTAGAAGCATATTTAAAGGATATTTTATAAATTATATTTGTATTATTTTAATGAAGATAGATTATTAAATTGATACATTTAGTAGTATATTAATACTAATAATTATTTAATCCTTATAGTTTAATATAAATTATTATTATTATTGTTCTTAGATATAAAACATTAAATATGAAATTTATTTTATTTTTAATGATGTTTATATTTCGATTTTGTAATTAAAATTATTTTTTTTATTTTAAAAATTTATTAATATTTAAAATATTTATTTTTTTATATAAACGTCTATATCTTTATATTATTGAAAATAAAATTTAATAAATATTATGAATTTTTCTTTAAAAAAAATTAGTATAAATAAAAATAATTTTATTTTTAATATACAATATAATTATTGTTTCTGTCAATTTAGAATTATTAAATATATTAACTATAATAGTTATATTGAATAAAAATATATTTTATATATTTTTGCTGTTTTTAACAGCAATATGATTTTTATAAATATCATAGAATTTTTATTCTTATTTTTAATGTATTTTTTATTATATTTTTTAAAATAAAAAATACAAAATAAATATATTTTTTTATATAGGTTTAAAAATAATGAAAATATTTAATAAATATAATATATTTAAATTTTTATTTTTTTCTTTTATTTTCATGATAATATTATTCATATTTTATTTAAGTAATAAAATATGTATACATTCTCATGGATATATATTAAGAGAAGAACTTAAATTAGTATTAATAGCTTTTAAATTTATGTTAATTATTGTTCTTCCTGTAATTTTTTTAATTATATTTATAGTTTGTTACTATCATCAGTCTAATGTTTTTGCAACCTATAAACCTAATTGGAAACATTCATATTTTTTAGAAATCATATGCTGGTTAATACCAGTTATAATAATATTTTTTTTAGCAAATTTGTCATGGATAACTACACATAAATTAGATCCTAGTAAATCATTAAAATTTAATTCTAATAAACCAATTACTATTGAAGTAGTATCTTTAAATTGGCGTTGGTTATTTATTTACCCTGATTATAAAATTGCTACTATTAATGAAATATCTTTTCCTAAAAATGTTACTATACATTTTAATATTACTTCTCAATCTGTTATGAATTCTTTTTTTATTCCTAATTTAGGTAGTCAAATTTATACTATGGCTGGAATGAAAACTAATTTAAATTTAATTGCAATAAATAGTGGTATTTATCAAGGTATTTCATCGAATTATAGTGGTTATGGTTTTTCTAATATGAAATTTAAAGTATATGTACAAAATGATATGCATAATTTTCATAAATGGATAAAAAAAATAAAATCAAAAAAAAATGTTTTATTTTCTAAAGAACAATTTTTGAATTTATCACGTAATAGTAAACAGCATCATATACAATATTTTTCATATGTTGATCCTTTATTATTTTATAAAATAATTGATATGTTTAATGTTTTACATAATGTTTAACGGTTATATTTATATCAATAAAAAATCAGTAATCTTTTATATATATTCAATATTTTAAGGATAAATGATAGTGTTTGGAAAATTGACTTTTAATTCAATCCCATACAATGAACCAATTATTTTAGTAACATATATTTTAATTTTTTTATTTTCTTTTCTAGTTTTTGCATATATTACATATTTTAAAAAATGGTTATATTTATGGAATGAGTGGTTTACATCAGTTGATCATAAAAAAATTGCTATTATGTATTTTATATTAGCTTTTTTGATGTTTTTTCGAGGTTTTTCAGACGCAATAATGATGCGACTCCAACAATTTTTTTCTTCTTTACCAAATCATATAAATATTTTACCAGCTAATCATTATGATCAGATATTTACTGCTCATGGTGTTATTATGATTTTTCTAGTTGCTATGCCTTTAGTTGTTGGATTAATGAATTTTGTTATTCCTTTACAAATAGGTTCTAGAGATTTAGCTTTTCCTATGTTAAACAATTTAAGTTTTTGGTTAACAGTAAGTTCAGTTATTTTAATGATGTTATCTTTAGGAGTAGGTGAATTCGCTAAAACAGGTTGGTTAGGATATCCGCCATTATCTGGGATTGAATATAGCCCTGGAGTTGGTGTAGATTATTGGATTTGGATTTTACAAATTTCAGGATTAGGTACTATTTTAACTTCTATTAATTTTATAGTAACTATTATTAATTTACGTGCACCAGGTATGTCAATGTTTAAATTGCCTGTTTTTACATGGACAACATTATGTACTAATATTCTTATATTAATATCTTTTCCTGTTTTATTTGTTACTTTGTTACTTTTATCTCTTGATAGATATTTTGGATTTCATTTTTTCACTAATGATTTAGGTGGAAATATGATGATGTATGTTAACTTAATTTGGATATGGGGGCATCCAGAAGTTTATATATTAATATTACCAATATTTGGTGTTTTTTCTGAAATAGTTTCTACTTTTTCAAGAAAATCATTATTTGGTTATATTTCTTTAATATGGGCAACTATCGTTATTACAATATTATCTTTTCTTGTATGGTTACATCATTTCTTTACTATGGGTGCTGGACCTGATGTAAATTCTTTTTTTAGCATTACTACAATGGTTATTGCGATTCCTACTGGTGTAAAAATATTTAATTGGTTATTTACTATGTTTCGCGGTCGTATTATTTTTCACTCTTCAATGTTATGGACTATCGGTTTTTTAATAAGTTTTACTATAGGTGGAATGGCGGGAGTATTATTATCTATACCTCCAGTAGATTTTATATTACATAATAGTTTATTTTTAGTTGCTCATTTTCATAATGTTATTATTGGGGGGGTAGTTTTTGGGTGTTTTGCTGGAATTACTTATTGGTTTCCAAAGATGTTTGGTTTTAAATTAAATGAATATTGGGGAAAATGTGCATTTATATTTTGGATAATCGGTTTTTTTATAGCTTTTATTCCTTTATATATATTAGGTTTTATGGGAATGACTCGTAGATTGAGTCAAAATATTAATTATGAATATCATTATTTATTAACAATAGCTACTATTGGTATTTTTTTCATTTTTTTAGGTATTATTTCTCAATTGATTCAATTATTTATTTCTATTAAAAATCGTCATACTCATGAGTACAAAGATAATAATGGAGATCCTTGGAACGGGAGAACATTAGAATGGTCTGTTTCATCACCACCTCCTATATATAATTTTTCAAGTATACCGATTGTAAAAAAAATAGATGATTTTTGGTATAAAAAAGTAAATAAAAAATATAATATACAAAAAGATATTCCTAAATATATTCATATGCCTAATAATTCCTATTATGGTGTATTAATTAGTTTTTTTGCTACAATTTTTGGTTTTTCTATGATATGGCATATTTGGTGGTTAGTTTTTTTTTCAATAATTGGAATATTGTATAGTATTTTACTTATATCATTTATAATTGATAAAGGATATTTTATTTCTCGAAAAATTATAAAAAAAGTAGAAAATAAACATATGTCTATGCATAAAAAAATTATAAATAATTTTAAATCACATATTTAAAAGTAAGGGTTAGTTATGAATGAGAAAAAAAAGTGTATTTCATATTCTTCATTAGAAAATAAAAATATTTTTGGTACTTGGATTTATTTAATGAGTGATTGTATTATTTTTGCAGTATTATTTATTGTACATATAATTATGTCTAGACATGGGTATAGTAATTTTTTAAAAGAAAATCATTTATTTTCCCCATCTATTGTTTTGATTGAAACATTAATTTTATTATTTAGTTCGTTGTCATGTAGTTTAATTAAATATTTTTCTAAATATTCTTCTAAAGTATGTATTTTAATTTTTTTATTTTTTACTTTTATTTTAGGAAGTTGTTTTTTAGGTTTAGAGTGTGTCGAATTGTTAAATATTTTTTATAAAGGATTTTATCCTTTTTCGAATGGATATCTTTCTTCTTTTTTTGCATTATTAGGAATGCATGGATTACATATTTTTTGTGGTTTATTATGGCTATTAATTTTGATTGGTCAAATTTTTATTTTTAATTTAACTGATTCCATTCATGTTTCTTTAGTTTGTTTTTGTTTATTTTGGCATTTTTTAGATGTTATCTGGACAGTATTAATTATGTGTGTTTATTTTAGATAATTAAAAATATATTATTATATATTTGGAGTTTTTGATAATGTTATTAAGAAAAAAAAATACATTAATAAATATTTTTGCATTTTTTATAAAGAAAAAATTTTTTATTGGTTTTTTTATTTCTTTATTTTTTATTATTTTTTGTTTTTTTGTTCTAAATGATCGTTTATTACTTTTAAATGATTATAAATATTTTTTTTTGTTTTTAACAATTTTACAGATTTTTTTTTATTTTAAATATTTTATAGATATTAGTTTTTCTCAAAAAAATTTTTTTATTATATTATCACTAATTTTTACTGGTATTATTATTAGTATAATTAGTATAGGATCTTTATGGATTTTCGATCATTTAAATCATTAAAACTAGATTTTTTTTCTTTTTTAAAAAATTTTAAAATAACAGATAAATTAGGATTAATTAAACCTGGTATTATTTTTGGTAATTTAATTAGTTTATCAGGTGGTTTTTTTTTAGCCTCTCATGGAAATTTATTAAATATTTTTTTTTTAAAAACAATAGTTGGAATGGTAAGTATAATTTCTTCATCTTGTATATTCAATAATATTATTGATAGAGATTTAGATAAAAAAATGAATCGCACAAAAAACCGGATATTATGTATTAATACTAGTAAGAAATTACTAGTTATAATATTTTTAATAGCTTGTTTTTTGTGTTTTTTTGGTATATACATTTTTTTTATATATATAAATTTAATATGTGCTATTATTTCTTTTATAGGTATTTTTTTTTATGTTATTCTTTATTCATTTTTTTTTAAAAGAGTATCTTTATATTCAATTTTAATAGGTAGTGTTGCTGGATCTTTACCGCCTATAATTGGTTATTTATCTGTTAATAATCAATTAAATGGATTTTGTTTAATTTTATTTTTTATTTTTCTTTTTTGGCAAATAGCACATTTTTGTTCTATAACAATATTTCGATATAAAGACTATAAATCTGCAGATATTCCAACAATTTCAATATTATATGGTTTTATATATACTAAAAATTGTATTTCTTTTTGTATTATGAGTATATTTTTTTTAAATTTTTTATTATATTATTTTAGTTATGTGAATTTTTTTTATTGTTTTTATGTGAATATTTTTGTTTTTATATGGTTTATTTTTTCTATTGTTGGAAACAATTTTTTATTGTCTTGTAAAAAATGGTCACGTATTATGTTTTTTTTTTCAATTTTTGTTGTTTTTTTAGTTAGTTTTTTACTATCTATAAATAATTTTACAATGAGTATTTTTTTTTAAAAACAATTTTGATTTTTTGGCAGTCCTGATATTTGACTAGCATTTTTCATAAATCCCTTTGGAAAAAGGATAAATAAATCTTGACTAGTCAAAAATATTTTTTTTTTTTTCATATATGTTAATAACATTCTTATTGTAGGTGTTAAATTATATTTTTTATAAAAACTTCTCATACAAAAAATAACTTTCCAGTGTTTTTGATGCATATTTATATTTAATTTTTTTGCAGTAGATATTGCAAATTGTATATTCCAATTTTTCATTTTTTTAATATAGTAAATTGTAATAGTGATTAAGATTTAATATAAAATTATATATATTTTATTTTTTATATAAAATATATAATTTTCCATATTAAATTTTGTATATAAAATGTTTTATTTAATTAAATTTAATTTTTCTTTGAAATTAACTTATCTAGTACACCATTAATAAATTTATGACTAGTTTTTGATCCAAATTTTTTAGCTAATTCTATTCCTTCATTTATAACTACTTTATATGGAACATCTAAACGTTTTGTAATTTCATAAGAAGATAATCTTAATATAGCTTTCTCAATTTGATCTATTTTTTGAATTTTTTTTGATAAAATTGGATTAATTATATTATCTAAATAATTAACATTTTGAATTACTCCATTCACAATATCATCAAAATAGATTGAATCTAGTGAAAACCCTTTATTTTGTTGTATTACATAATTTTTAATTTCTGATAGGATAATTTTTTTTGATATTTGCCATGAATATATTACTTGTATTGCTAATTCTCGTGATTTTCTTCTTTTCAGGGGATTCATAATTTTATTACCTGTTCTTTAATATACATATTAATAATTTTGATTAATGTAAATTTTATTTATAAACTATACTATAATTATGTTTTTTATTATATTATAAAATATATATATTTTGAAAATATTTATAAATTGTTAATATATAAAAGATATATTAATATTTTTTTATAAAAAAAAGGTTGTTTATAACTATAATTATGTTATAATATTTAAAATTGATAGCGGGGTGGAGCAGTCAGGTAGCTCGTCGGGCTCATAACCCGAAGGTCGTTGGTTCAAATCCAACCCCCGCAACCATAATTTTAATAATATTTATTTAATAAATAAGGTTTTTATTTAAACCGGAAAATCTTTTTTTTTTATTTTTTATAATATTACTTATGACTTTCACACATCCATATATTGTTACTTTTTTTTTAGCTCGTGTAATAGCTGTATAGAATAGTTCTTTACATAATATTTTTGAAAAATAGTTTGGAAGAATTATTTGAATTGATGAAAATTCTGATCCTTGTGATTTATGTATGGTCATAGACCATGCTGATTCGTAATTAAATAATATTCTTGGATCAATTATTTTTAATTTATTATTTGGCAGTATAAAATATACTTGTATTTTATTATCAGAATATAAACATATTCCAATATCTCCATTCATTAATTGTAATGATGTATTGTTTTTTTTAATTAAAATTGGTTTCCCATGATAAAATGATTCTTTTATTTTATAATTATTTTTTTTATTTATTTTTTTTATAAACCATTTATCTAAATATTTATTGATTTTTTTTGTTCCAAATATACCTTTATTGACAGTACATAAAATTCGATATTTATTAAATTTTTTAATTATTTTTTTAGGGTCATATTTTTTATTAACATATTTTAAATATTTAGTATAATAATTTTTTATATTTTTTAACATATTAATATAGTTTTTTTTTGTTTTTAATTTTTTCCATATAACATCAGAATATTTTTGTTTATAAATTTCAGATACATTATAATATTGATTATTTTCTATTTTCTTTGCAAGTATACTAATACCAGATTTTTCATTAAATCTATATTTTTTTTTTAGAACAGATATATAGTTTTTTTTTATAATTTGATTATAAATATTTTTTTTATTTTGAAATTTTTTTTCTTTATAAGTACACAATTCTTTTAATACAGATCCCACTTCTATAGAAGGTAATTGGTGAATATCACCTACAAAAATTATTTTTGTTTTTTTATTTATGTTATTTACAATAATATCCATCATATTTAAATCAATCATAGATGATTCATCAATTATTAAAACATCTATTTTTTTATTTTTTTCTTTATTCTGTTTATTGCATTGATTTGTTTCTTTATTAATTTGAAATAAATGATGAAGAGTCACTCCTATTTTAGGAAATGATAATTTATTATGTTTATTAATATTTTTTTGATTGAGTATAGTAAATATAGATTGTGTTAATTTTGTCGCTGCTTTTCCTGTTGGGGCTGATAATTGAATATTAATTTTTTTTTTTGTAGAATTTATTAAAATTAATATTAAATACGCCAATATACACGTTTTCCCTGTTCCTGGCCCACCTATAATGAAAAATATATGATTTAATAAAGCTTTTTGTATGGTTCTTTTTTGATGATCATCAATTCGTTTAGGACAATATTTATGAATTAATTGTTTATATTTTTTTAATTGAGTATTATTAATTTTTAAACTTTGATGATAAATAAATTCAGTTATTTTATTTTCAGAATACCAATATTTGTATATATAAATATATCCTCTTTCTAAAACTAATGGAGTTTTTTGTGTTCCATTGCTACATGAAATGCTATTAATTACTTTATGAAACCAGTTTTTATTATTTTTACTAATCAATTTCAGTAAATTTAAAAAAATTTTATTTTCTTTTTTAAAATATTTTTTATTTTTAAAAATTGTAATTGGCAAGCAACTATGACCATGATGTATAGAATGACTTAGAAATAATATTACTAATATTGTTTCTAGAGAATAATGTAAAGAATTTTTATTAAAACAAAAATAAAAATCTATACAATAGATAATATTTTTTTTTTTTGCATCATGTATTATTTTAAAAAATTTTTTTTTATTTTTTGAGATCATGAAATTTTCCAGAGAATAAGTTATCTAAATTATTAATTAATAAATAAGAAGGTTTAATAAAATAAATACCAGAATTTTTTTGATCATCAAATGCTCTAAGAAATAAATAAAATACCCCCCCAAAATGTGTTTTATAACTATATTTTTTTATTTTTTTCTTTAGAAAACGATGCATAGCTAAACTATATATTTGATATTGAATATCATAACGATATTTAATTATTTCCATTTTAATGTTATCTTGAGTATAATAACTATTATTAGGTCCTAACCAATTAGATTTATAATCTATGATATAGTATTTTTTTTTCCATAAAAATATTATATCTATTATTCCAGTGAGTATACCAGAAATTTTTTTAAATTTAATATTTTTACATTTTTTAGATATTTTATCAAAATTTTTTATAATTCTATTGAATTTATTTATATCAATATTTTTTTTTATTGGAATAATAAAATTTATTTCTTTTTTATATTCCTGTTCTTTTAATTTATTTAATTTTAATTTATGTTTATTTAATGATGAAGATATAAATATACATATCCAGTGATATAACTTATTGACCCATATCTTAGATAGTGATATAAAATTTAATTTATTAATAATTTCTCGTATATTTTTTGTATTTGAAAATTTTATTTTTTTTAAAATATTATGTAAATATATTCCATATTCTCTTCCAGGTGGAAATTTATAAATATTTATTTTAGAAGATATAGTGTTTTTTATAGGATATATAATTTTGTTATTTTCAATATTTATTTCAATATTATTTTTTTTTTGAAGTGAATTATATTGCATAATTTTGGAAAAACTAATTCTAGTCCAGGGATTTTTTATTTTTTTTAATAATCTTATATTAATTATTGTGTTTTTTTTAAAATTTTTTTGTTTATATATTATTGTTTTTTTTATTGATTTTTTGATTGGTTTGTTTATTGAAAAAATTTCTGTATTTTTTTTTATATTCTGAATTACTTTTTTTAGTTTATCAAAGCTAAGTTTTTTTCCTTTTTGTATTAAAAACCCTAGACTACTTTTATGAAAATTAGTATAAATTTTTTTATTCATTTTTTTTCTTTTTACTACCGCCATTCCTATACTACAATGTAGTATACTTCGTGTTAAAGCAACATAAAGTAAACGGATATCTTCTGATAATTTTTCTTGTATAGATAATTTATAACTATTTTTTTTGTTTTTTAAGTCAATTATATTTTTCATTTTTTTTTTACAAAAAAATATATGATTATCTTTTGTTTGAAAATTACTAAAAAAAGGAATCCATACTATCGGATATTCTAATCCTTTTGATTTATATATAGTAATTATTTTTATACATTTTTGATCTACAGTATTGTTGTATTTTTGTTTGTTATTTTCATTATTATTCTCTGTATTATTTTGTACAATTTTTTTTTTTAACCATGTAATTAATAAAAATTTGTTTTTAATTTTTTTGTTTTTTTTTTCTAATATTTCAGCTAGTAAAATAATATTTTGTATATTAATATTATTTTTTTTTAAATCTATAGATGAAATTTGAATATTAAAATCAATTATTATTTCTATCATCATTTTTGAAATACCTAATGTATTCCAAATTATATAGTATTTTTTTAATTTTTTTAATAAAGAAAAATATAATTCTTTTTTTTGGTTTATTAAATTAATGTCATAAATATTTTTTTTAAATATTTGTGTAATTAATAATCTCTGAAATTTTAATTCATTTGATAAATCAATTATAGAATCAAGAATACATATTATTTCTTTTGTTTCTATAGTATGAAAAATATTATTTTTTTGAGATGTATAAATTGTTTTAATTCCCTTTTTTTCTAGTTCTTTTTTAATAATAGATGCTTCATACTTATTTTTTATTAAAATTGCTATATCATTAGGTTTAAGTGTACGTTTTTTTTTGTTTTTTAGTTCAATAAAAGATTTGTTTTTCGATGCATGAAATAACCAATTATATATTGAATTTGCACATTCTTTAGAAATCCATGAATAATATTCTTTTTTAGTGATTATTTTTTTATTTTCAAAAATAAATTGAAATGCTGGTTGTTTAGTGTTATTAACAGTAAATTGAAAATTTTTATTCCCTGAATATACAGATGATGGTTGAAAATTAACTTCTTTGAAGATAAATGGTTTTTTAATTTGAGAAAATAATATATTAACTCCAGTAACAATATTTTCGGATGAACGAAAATTTTTTTTTAAAAAAAAATGTTTTTTTATTTTTTTTTTAAACGTTAAATACCAAAATATATTAGCCCCTCTAAAACTATATATAGATTGTTTAGGGTCTCCAATTAAAATAAGTGATTTATTTTTTTCTTTATTATATAATGAATAAAATATATTAAATTGAGTATCGTCAATATCTTGACACTCATCAATTATTGTAATAGTATATTTTTTTAATATATTTTGTTTTATAATAGATTTTTTTAATTTTATTTGCTTCCACATTATTTTATTTAAATCATTAAACTCTAATCCATTTTTTTCTTTTTTTTTATTTTCAATTATCTGTGAAATAGTTTTTAAAGAAAAATAAATAAAATATTCAAAAAATAAATTATAAGTAAAAAATATTTTTTCTATATATTTAAAAAATATGTATTTAGTATAATCTTTTAATTTTTTATTTTTTTGTATTTTATGATATTGAAAATATTGTAGTATTCTAGGAAATGAGCAATCTACTGTTTTATTTTTCGACCATACACTTATTTGTGTATACCATATATTTAGATTTTTTTTATTATATATTCTATTATTAAGAGTAATATTTTTTATTAAATTTTTGATTTCCTTTTCTTTTTTTTCCCATATTTTTTTTGTTTTTTTTATAACTTTAATTATATCATTATATTTTTCATTTAAATTAGCATTTTTTGGAAAATGATATTTAAATTCTATATTTTTTTGATTTAACAATGTATATATATATAAAAAAAATTGTTGTGGTGTTTTCCATTTTTTTATAATCATTTCGACTATTTTTTTATTTATACTATAAATACATTTTCTCCAAAAATCTTTTGTAGATTCAACTTGTATTTTTTTTATGTTAGATAATATTTTTTTATATATTTTTTGTTTACATAAAAATTTTTGTTCTAACAATATATATCGAAAAAAACCATGAAGTGTATATATCATGATTGAATCAATATTTTTTTTTACTTTTTTTAATAAATTGATAGTTTTTTTAAAATTTTTTATATCTTTAATAATTTCTGATAATTCATTATTTTTTTTTGTTTTTTTTTTGCATATATGATATAATTGACAAATTTTTTTATATAATCTTTTTTTTAATTCATTTTTTGATGATTCAGTAAATGTAACAATAAGTATTTCATTGATTGATAAAGGTTTTGAATATGATTTTTTTGTACCAATATTTAAAATAAAACGTATGTATAAAAAAATAATAGACGAAGTTTTTCCCGTTCCTGCTGAAGCTTCTATTAACGTAATACCTTGACTTGGTATTTTTTTTATATCGAAAGGTTCATATTTCATTTTATTTCTCATTTCTTTTATAGATGAATCATTTAATGAGTTATTATTTAATGTGATATTTTCTAATATTAGTATTTTTAAATATAGGTAATAACCAATATTCGCAAGTACGACATATTTTTTTTATAATTATAGGATTTATTTTTGGAATTAATTTTTTTATATAAATATTTTTTTTTTCACCTTTATAAAATGAATTTCCATTCCATTCTTTTAAAAAATTTTTTTTTGCAATATTTATATTGTATTTATCGTTTTTTATTATATTAAATTTTTTCATATATATTGATTGTAACCAAATTATTCCAGATTTTAATATTAATAATGGTTTTTTTAATCCATCTAGATATCCTTGAATATATTTTTTTAAATATTTTTCAGCTTTTATTTTTGTTAAATAAGAAAATTTAATATTAGTATTATTAATCCCTAATAAAATACTTTTTGAAGATTTTTTTAAAATACAAAAAACTAAATGTTCTATCCATAAGGATATTATTTCCTTAAAATTAATTTTATTTGTGCACCAATGAATCAGATTTAGTTTATTGATTTCTTTAATTTTTCCTGATAATTTATATTTTTTTATTTTTAAATTAAAACTAATTTCTTTAGGAGAATTTTTAATTTTATTAATCTGATTAGATAATAAATATATTTTTTTTTCTTCTTCTTTCCATAATATTTTTCCTATATGATCATGTGGTAATTGATTTTTTAATTGAAATTTTTTAAATAAACTTTTAGTATTTTTTTTCAATAAATAATATTTTAATATTTTATTTTTTATAATATACTTATCTAAAGAAGGTATATGAAATAATTCATCTTCTGATAGTTGATTTTTTATATTATTTAAAATATATATATTTAAATTTTTTTTAAAAAAATATTGAATTGGATTTTTCCAGAAATTTATTAATTCTGTTATTGGAATATTTTTTTTAATAATAAAATTAATCTTTTTGTATTTTTTTATATCTTTTTTTTCTTTAGAAAATTTCTCTACATTATAATTTATTAAATATGAATAATTTAATTTATTTTTATTATTTATATATACTTGTTTTAAAATATGAATTTTTTTTTTATTATATTTGTTTTTATTTGTAATATAAAAATTTTTTTTTATATAATACAAAATATCAGTAATATATTTTGATGGATAATTTTTTTTTTCTGTTTTTATATTTTTTGTATAACTACAAAATAAATATTTTTGAGTAGATAGCACTGTTTCAAAAAAAATATTCTTATTATTTTGATAAATTTTTTGATTTATTAAATTGAGTATATTTGTTTGTGTATATAATGATAGATTTTCTTGGTCACATCCTATTATACAAATCATTTTAAATGGAATAATTCTAATTTTATTGAAATTCATAATATTAATATATCCCGACATAAATGTATTTGTTTTATATAATGAAAAATTATATTGAAAGAATTGTTTTAATAAACAATCAATTGATATCTTTTTTTTATAATTTATAATTATTCCATTTAATATAATTTTTTTCCATATATTTTCCAATTTAAAAAAAAATATTTTATATTTTAAAGGTATATAAAAAAATTCTTTTATTATTTGAGGAATAATGTTTAACCAGTTTTTTAATAATTTTTTATTTAATATTTTTTTTCTTAATTTATTTAATTTATTAATTAAATTAATAAAATTACCTAGTAAAATGTTTCGTTCATTAGAAGATACATTATATACAGATATATTATTTAATATTGAATATTTTTTTTGTAACCAAAATCCTGTTATAATTCGATTAATTGCATAACTCCATGAATATGTATTAATATTTGGAATAGATATTTTTTTAAAATGTTTTGCATCAAAACCGAATCGAACATTTAAATCTGATATAATTTTATAAAGGATCTTAATGTCACTGGATTTTATGGAAAATTTTTTTCTTAATAATTTTTCGTCCAAAAGAGATAAAACCCAAGAATATTCAAACCGATTTTTTTTAATTTTTAATATTTTTTTTATTATTAACAAAATATTTTTTTTTAGAATATTTTCATCGGGATTATAAAAATAAGAATTATTAGGTAGTAAGGAATAAAATATTTGATTAATATAAAATAAATAGGGACTTATATTATTAGAAGTAATAAGAATATTATGTGGTTTTATTTTTTTGTCAGTATTTAGTATATTAATTATATGTTCATATAATATTTGAATTTCTTGTAAATATGAGTAACATTTATGTATATAAATAGAACGGTCATTGATATAAAATTTTTTTTTTATGTTTTTTTTGTAAAATGATCTGTTAAATAAATCATATTGTAAAATATGTAAAATATTTTTTGAATAAGGTTTATGAAAAAAAAATTTTTTTTTATATAAGAATTATTTTTTATTTCTTTTTTTTGAGGTAATATATTTCTTTTTTTAAAGAAATTAAGTGTAAAATTGATATGTTTATATTCTTTTTTATGAAACTGGTATTGAAATAAATATATTGAAGTAATATCTTTAATGATATGTATTATAAAATTTATAAATGGATTTATTGGTATAATAGATAGTATAAATATTTTTTTTGGAATAGTTTTTAAAAGATAATTTTTATTTTGTAAAAAATTATTTATTATTTCAGTAAAGTTATTTTCTTTTAATTTTTTGATTTTTTTTATTATTATTTTCCATAATTTTTTTTGCCATACATATAAAATTTTAGATGAATTACTTTTTTTTTCTGTTTCCCATGTATATATTAATTCAGGTTTAAAAAAAATATATTTAATAAAAATTTTTGCCATGTAGGAACAAAAGTCAAAATTATTGTAATATATACCATATTTTTTTAAAAATGAACTTTTTTTTTTATCGTTGATAATCGACATGATAATCCATTCTAGACTTTGTTTTTTAAATAAAATAGGCATTTTATATTTTTTTTTGTAATTTGTATTTCTGATTAAATTAATAAAAAATTTTGAAATTATTATATATTTTATATTCATGCTAATGTTTTTATTTTTAGAAATGTATATTTCTATCCATTTTTTTATATTAATATTATCAATTAAAAATATTTCTTCATGAAAAATATTTTTATTTGTTTTTGACATAATTTTTTTGCAAATTTTTTTTAAAAGAAAATTTATTTGATTTGATTGATATATTTTTAACATATTATTCCAAAATATAATTAATATTATTGTTTAGCGTAGAAAAAATTAATTCTACGCCTAATTTTTCTTAATTATATATTATTTTTTTCTTTCTTTTTATTTTTTTTTATTTTTTTTTAATATTTTATATATTTTTTTATATAAATAAATATCCATTTTTGTGTAAGGGATTATGATATTATGTTCATCAAGTGCTTTTTTAAATTTAAGCATTAAGTCTGAGTATACTGCACTTAGTTCCTTTGTATGACACCAACATTTGACAACAAATTTTAATGATGATGGTGAAAATTCATTTAATCCAACAAAGTTACCTGGATGTTTTAATACACGTTCTTCTTTATCAAGAACCTGTTGTAGCACTGAAATTACTAGATCTACATCTGAATCATATGCAACGGTGATAACAAATTGATTTCTACGTATTGGTTCACGTGAATAATTAATAATATTACCAGCAACAATTCTACCGTTAGGAATAACAATAATTTTTCCATCTAATGTTTTTAATGTAGTATAAAATATATGTACGTTTAATACAGTTCCAGCGGCGTTACCTAAATTAACATATTCATTTGTTCTTAAAGGTCTTAATAAAACTAATAGTACACCAGCTGCAAAATTAGATAATGATCCCTGTAGCGCCAACCCAACTGCCATCCCGGCAGCCCCTATAATAGTAATTATTGAATTTGTTTGTACGCCTATTTGTCCTAAAGCTACAATACATGTAAATGTAATTACAACATAACGTGCTAAAGTAGATAAAAACCCTGAAATTGTATTGTCTATATGTCGTAGCGACAATAATTTTTTTGCTATATTTGCGAAAAGTTGACTAATAAAAAAACCAATAGCTATCACAAGAATTGCAAAAAATAAATTAATTAGATAAGATAGGAAGATTTGTTTATCCCATAAAAAACAAAAACCTATATTATTAACATAATCTATTATATATAATTTTTCTATTATTTTTTTTATGACAATAATTTTTTTATACATTTTCTATTTTTTATAGATTATTGAAAATAAATATTTTTATTTAATTATAGTAATAAAAAGTAATTTATTAATTAAATTAATTTTAAAAATTTTTATGTAATTAAATATTTATATATTTAATTTTGTATAAATTATAATAATATTTTTTATTTTAAATAATAAAATCTATATGTTAGATATATAATTATTTTTTCATAATAAAAATATATATTTAAAATATTTATAATTTATTATGTGAATTAAGTATAGTAAAAATTTTTTTTAAATGTCTTATAGAGCTTTTTTGCGCTCTTCTTATCCACACTCTTGGATCATAATATTTTTTATTTGGTTTATTTGCCCCTAATGTATTACCTAATTGACTTTTTAAGTATTCTTTATTATGTATGTAGAAATCTAATACACCTTTCCAATAATTCCATTGCATATCGGTATCAATATTAAATTTTACAACACCATAATTAATAGATTTTTTAATATCGATTAAACTCGTCCCTGATCCACCATGAAAAACAAAATTAAGAGGATTATTTGGTAATTTGTTCATTATACTGATATATTTTTGTGCTTTTTTTAAAATTGAAGGTTTTAATTTTATTTGTCCTGGTTGATATACACCATGTATATTCCCAAATGATGCCGCCATAATAAAATTATCACTAATTTTATTTAATTGATTAAAAGCAAGATAAATATCTTGTGTATCAGTATATAATAATTTTTTATTGATCTGGGTATTATCGATTCCATCTTCTTCCCCACCAGTACAACCTAATTCCATTTCTAAAATCATATTTAAATGAGTTAGTTTTTTTAAATATTTTGATGAAATCTTAATATTTTTTTGAATATTTTCTTTTGACAAATCTATCATATGAGATGAGAATAAAGGACGACCGTATCTTTTAAAAAATTTTTTTCCTTCTTTTAGTAATCCATTGATCCAAGGTAGATGATTAAAATCACAATGATCAGTATGTAATATTACGGGAACGTTATAATATTTAGATATTAAATGAACATGATTTGCTCCTGATATAGATCCTTTTATCGCATTAAAATATTCTTTCTTTTTTAGTCCTAAACCGCTTATAAATTCTGATCCTCCATAAGAAAATTGTATAATTATAGGTGAGCCTGTCTCTGACGCTGCTTCTAAAACACTATTTATTGAATCTGTATTAATACAATTGATAGCTGGTATAGCAAATTTATTTTTTTTGGCTAAAGAAAATATAATTTTCATTTCGTCAGAATTTAGTACCCCAGGTTTAATAATATCTAAAATTTTACACATGATATTTTTTTCCTATTTGATAAATATATTAATATTTTATTAAATATTTTATAAATGATTTTTTAAATAGTAGTTTTAAAATTTTTTTAATCTTTCGAGAATTGGTAATGTTTTATTTTCTATAAATTTTAAGAAAGACCCCCCTCCGGTAGAAATATAAGAAATTTTATTTTTTAGATTAAATAGATCAATTACAGCTATAGTATCACCTCCTCCAGCAATAGAAAAAGAAGAACTATTTGCAATAGATTTAGCTATTTCTTCCGTTCCTTTTCTAAAATTTGGAAATTCAAATACACCCATAGGACCATTCCAAATTATTGTTTTTGCTTTTTTTATTACTTCCTTATAATTTTTTATAGTTTGATCTCCAATATCTAATATTTCTTCATTTGGTAATATATTTGATATTAATTTTATTTTTGATTTTGATTTTATAGAAAATGATGTACAAACACGAGAATCAATTGGTAAAAATATTTTTTTTGTTTCATATAATTTCTTTGCTTTTTCTTGAAAACTTTTTTCGTACAGAGATTTTCCTATGGAATAATTTGTAGAGATGAATGTATTAGCAATTCCTCCGCCCACTAACATACTATCTGTAATTTTTAGTAATGAATTTAATAATTTAAATTTTGTTGATACTTTTGCTCCACCTATTACTGTTACTACAGGATGTATTGGTTTATTAAATATATTTTTTAATATTTTTATTTCTGAAAATAATAATGGACCAATACATGCTTGTTTTACAAAATCACAAATTCCATATGTAGAAGATTCTATTCTATGAGCTGTAGCAAAAGCATCCATAACAAAAATATCACATAAATTAGCATATTTTTTAGACAAATCTATATCATTTTTTGTTTCCCCATAATTAAATCTAACGTTTTCTAATACAACAATTTGATTAGATTCTATTTTAATTCCCTGTAAATAATTTTTAGAAAAAATTATGTTTACTTCTGGTAATTTTTTTTTTAAATATTTAAATATTGGAAATAAAGAGAATTTTTCATTGTATTTTCCTTCTTCAGGTCTCCCTAAATGGGAAGCTATTATAATTTTTGCATGTTTTTTTAATGCTAGTTGAATGGTAGGAATAGAACAATCAATACGTGCGCTAGATGTAATTTTATTATTATATAACGGAACATTTAAGTCTAATCTAATGAATACTCTTTTATTTTTTAAATCAATATCTTTCATATGTATCATTTTTTTTATTCCCTAAATTTTTACGTAAAAATATATATAATATAATACTAATCGTTTTAGGTTAATATGTAATTTTATAATTTATATAAAAAATATATTTTATTTTTAATATTATTAACATATATAAATATATATATTTATATATTGTTTAATATTTTACTACAATATAAATTTTAAATGTAATTTTTTGTATTATTATAGTAATAATATTATTAATATATCTATTATATATAGAGTATATAAATAATATTATATATAATTATGTTTGAATATATTGATTTTTTACTAAAAAGTATTAGTTTTTTTGATTGTATAACAAATACATTACTTATATAGTATAATAAATATCATCTTAATAATTTTAGGTAAAAATTTATAATAAACATTTTTTATGGATTAATAATATTTAATTAATATTTATTAAAAATATAAATGTTATATTTTTATAGAACAATAATTTTTATTATCAATGTAATATAATTTTTAAAAATAATTGAGGAACTATGAAAAAATTAGTTGGTTTTGTTGGTTGGAGAGGGATGGTGGGGTCAGTTTTATTAAATCGTTTACAAAAAAATAATGATTTTGCTAATTTTCGTTCAGTTTTTTTTACTACATCTCAATTTAATTCTGTATCTCCTAAAGTATTAAATTGTATTTCTTCCAATTTAGAAGATGCATATAATATTGATTATTTAATCACATTGGATATTATTGTTTCATGTCAAGGAGAAAAATATACACGACATATTTATCTAAAATTAAAGAAATTTGGTTGGAAGGGTTATTGGATTGATGCATCTTCATTTTTAAGAATGAATAAAGAATCAATTATTGTATTAGATCCAATTAATTTAAGTTCTATACAAACTGGTATAAATAATGGAATTAAAACATTTGTAGGTGGAAATTGTACTGTCAGTTTAATGTTAATGGCTTTAGGAGGTTTATTTTCTCATAAACTTATTGATTGGATTTCTGTTTCTACATATCAGTCTGTATCAGGTAGTGGTTCTAAATCGATGTTAGAATTATTAGAACAAATTGGATTTGTTTATAAAAATATCTCTAGTTATCTTATTTCTTCAAAAAAATCTATACTAGAAATAGAAAAAGTATTTACTAATTCATTAAATAGTATAAATTATTCTGAAAAAAAAATAAAATCTCCTTTATTAGGTAATTTAATTCCATGGATTGACAAGTCTATAGATAATGGACAAACAAAAGAAGAATGGAAAGGCTCTGTAGAAACAAATAAAATATTAAATTCTGATAAATATATTCCTATTGATGGTATATGTGTGCGCGTTCCTTCTTTACGCTGTCACAGTCAAGCTTTTACTATAAAATTAAATTGTGATATTTCTATAAAAGAAATTGAGTCATTAATTTCTTCACATAATATATGGGTTAAAGTCGTTCAAAATGATTTTAGTTCTACAATAAATCACTTAAACCCTTTAACAGTTTCAGGTACTTTAGATGTTCCCATAGGAAGGATTAAAAAAATGAATATAGGAAAAAAATATTTGTCTGCTTTTTCTGTAGGAGATCAATTATTATGGGGAGCTGCAGAACCATTACGTCGTATTTTAAATATATTAATAAGTTAATAAATATTTAATTGAATTTTTTTATAAATTAATGTTTAATATTTTTTTTTTTTTCCAATTTTTATAAGATATTTATAAGGAATATATTTGAGTGAATGTGATAATAATTTATGTTTCATAAATCGACAAAATAATATAATATCTTTATTACTAAATTTATCATTTGTTAATACTAAAATTTTTTCTTCTTTTTTTGTTTTTCTGACTTTATTTCTTAATGTTATTATTACATTCGGACACCTTAATCCTGATAAATTTAATATATATATCATGATATTTTTCTCTTATATAAATATTGTATTAAAAATATTATTTTAAATTATTTTTTAAATTTATTTTTTTAATTAAAAATAATTGATAGTGTTTTAAGATGCATCCAAATATTTTTTTTTTGATTTTTTTGAATACATATTTCTATTTTTTTAAGTAATTTTAATATTAATTTAATTATATTTATAGAATTATTTTTTATTAAACAATTTAATAAAAATGTATTTATATTTATTTTATAATTAATAAATTTATTTTCTATATATTCTTTTTTTTTATTATATAAAATCATATATATTAATTTTTTATATGCATTTATTAATATGACATAATTATATTTTTGTTTTTTTAGTAATTTTAATATTTTAATTGATTTTTCTTTTTTTTTATAAATAATTGATTGGATCCAATCGTGATAGTTTAATATTTTATTTTTTTTATAATATTTATATATCATTTTTTTTGTAATAAGAGTATTAGGATATAATAAAATTATATTTTCTAATAAATTTGTAAAATATTTTATATTTATATAGATTTTTTTTAAAAAAAAATTTTTTGCTTCTGAAGTCATAGTACAGTTACAATTTTTTATTGTACTATGAATCCAGTATTTGATGTTATTTATATATGATGATGAATTATTTATTATGACACCTGTATTTTTTAAATAACTATAAAAAAATTTTTTACATAAAAAATTATAATATAAATTTGGAAAATAAAAAATTTTTATAGTTTTATCTAGAGAATAAGTTTCTATTTTTTTCATTTTTTTTTGTAAATTTAAGGACATAAAATAATCATAAATTGTTATGCTAAATATTTTTTTTTTATTAAATAAATCTTTTTTTTTAAATATTTCAAAAATATTATTCCAATCATTATTGTGATGAATTATTAATTCTTGTTTGAAGATATATTTTTTTTTTTTTATATGATTTAAAATAATATTTTTATTTGCTTGTATGAAAATATATTCAGATTCTAAAATAATATATGTAAATATTTTTTTTTTCTTTATATAATTTTTTAAATTTATAGTATCTATGAACATAAATTATCTTTTTTTATAAAACAATTGAATTATATTAGATTATTTTGTAGTAATACAAAGTTAATAATTTTATATGGTATATAAATTATTTTTTTAATAACCATATTATGAAAGTATTTTTTTATTTCCTTTTTAATTAAAATTAATTTAATTATTTCTTTTTTTGACAAATTATTTTTTATTTTTATAAAATTTCTTTTTTTACCATTAATTTGAATTATAAGAATATAATTCTCCTGCATAATTAATTTATTATTATATTTTGGCCATTTTTCTGTATCAATATTGTTTTTTTTACCTTTTATTTTTTTCCATAATATAAAACAAATATGAGGCGTAAAAGGATATAACATTTTTATAATAGTTTCTAAAGATATTTGTAAATTTTTTTTGTTTATTTTTTTTTCTTTATATAATTTTTTAATATAATTAAAAAATTTTATTATATGTGCGATAGCTGTATTATATGAATTTTTTTTATCAATATCGTTGGTAACATTAATAACTGTTTTGTTTAAATTAAATTTTATTTTTTTTTGATTATAATCATATTTTTTAGTGATTGTTATTATTTTTTTAAAATCAATTATATGAGTAAAATTCCATATTTTTTTTAAAAATCTATACATCCCGACTATACTAGTAGAATTCCATTCTAGTGATGTATTTATTGGTGCAGCAAACATCAAAAACAAACGTAATGTATCAGAACCATATTGTTTTATAATTTTATCTGGATTTATACCATTGTTTTTTGATTTTGACATTTTTATTTTACCTGCATAGATAATTTTATCTAAACAATTTTTTTTTGAAACTTTAATAATTTTACCGTGAATATCACGAGTAATATTTAAATCTGATTGTGATAACCATGTTTTACTTCCGTCATTATTATATGTATAAAATGAATCTATGATTACTATACCTTGACAAATTAATTTTTTTACCGGTTCTCTAGATTTTACATATCCAAAATCATATAATAATTTATGATAAAAACGAAAATATATTAAATGCATAACTGCATGTTCAATTCCCCCAATATATTGATCTACTGGTAACCAGTATTTTGTTGATTTTGAATCTAAAATATCTTTATTGAATTTAGGGTTAGTATATCTTGCATAATACCATGAAGACTCCATAAAAGTATCAAAAGTATCAGTTTCTCTAGTTACATTTTCTCCGGCTATTTTAATTTTTAACCAATTTTTATAAGCAAGTAATGATTTTTGTTTATTATTTTGGTGTATATAATCAGGTAAAATTACTGGCAATTTTTCTTCTGGAACAGGTATGATTTTATTTTGATTATTAATTACCATAGGTATTGGTGCTCCCCAATATCTTTGTCTAGAAATACACCAATCTTTTATTTTAAAATATGTACATAATTTTGCTATTTTTTTTGATATTAAAATATTAGAAATAATTTTACGCGCTTGTAATATAGTTAGTCCATTGAATTTTGAACTATTAATTAAAGATATTTTTTTATTTTTTTCGTTATTTTTAGTAATATCCGAAAATATTAATTTAATAGGTAAATTATTTAATTTAGAAAATAAATAATCTATTTTAGAGTTACATGGAACAGCCATGATTGCTCCAGTAGCATAATCATGTTTTACATAATTAGTTATCCATAAGGGTATTTTTTCTTGAGTTAAAGGATGTAATATTAATAAATTTGTATTAATTCCAATTAAATTATTATTATTTTGAAATTCAGTATTTGTAATATCTGGATTACTTTTTAAAAATTTATTAATTTGAATATTATCTTTAAGAAATATATGAATTAATGGATGATGTATTGATATTGCAAAATATGTTACCCCCATAATAGTTTCGGGTTTAGTAGTATATATCTTTAAAAAATAATTTATATTATATATTTTGCATTTTATTTGTATACCTTTTGATTTTCCTATCCAGTTTTTCTGCATAGAAATTACTTCTTTAGGCCATTCTTTTAATAATTTTAAATCTTTTAATAAAATATTTGCATATTTTGTAATTTTAATAAACCATTGTGATACTTTTTTTAATTTTATTTTTGACCCACATCTCCAGCATACTCCATTTTGAGCTTGTTCATTTGCTAATACTGTTTTATCAAATTCACACCAATTTATTAAAGTTTTTTTTTTATAAACTAATTTTTTTTTAAATAACTTTATAAAAAAAGATTGTTCCCAATGATAGTATTCTGGTTTACAAGTTGTAATTTCTCTATCCCAATCATAACTAAATCCTAATGATTGTAATTGTTTTTTCATTATGGAAATATTATGAAACGTCCATTTATCTGGTGCAATTTTATTTTTTATTGCAGTTTCTTCTGCAGGCAAACCAAAAGCATCCCATCCGATTGGATGTAATACATTTTTTCCTAACATTCGTTGGTAACGAGCAATAACATCACTAATGGTATAATTTCGTACATGACCCATATGTAATTTTCCTGAAGGATATGGTATCATAGGTAAACAATAAAATTTTTCTTTTTTTTTATCTTCTATAACAGAAAATGTTTTTTTCTTATACCAATAATTTTGAACCATTGACTCAATTTTTTTAGGATTATATTCATTATTTTCCATAATTTTCCTATTAGTAATTTTTTTTAAAAAATAAAAAATTTTTATATACATATTATATTTATTTAATATTTTATATTTCTTGATAATAAAATTATTGAATTCTTTTTTAATTTTTATTAAAAATATAATTTATATATAAAATTTATATTTTAAATTTTTTTAATACTTACTATATCTATATATAGTATTTTTTTTATATGCATTTTTTTTGATTATATATAATATGGGTTGTGAAAACCTAATTTTTTCATTATTTTTTTTTCAATGTTCTCCATTTTCTTTTTATCTTGATATGTATCATGTTTATAATTTAATAAATGTAATGCTGAATGAATAGACATGTGCGCCCAATATTCTAATATATTTTTTTTAAAACATGCCGCTTCTTTATTAATATATGAGGCACATAGAATAATATCTCCAATATAAAAGAAAAAATTTTTTTTTATATTTATTTGTTTAGTTGATTGAAAAGATAATACATTAGTTGGTAAATTTTTATTTCTATATTTTTTATTAAGAAATTGTATTTCTTTTATATTTACTAATCTAATTGTAATTTCTATTTTTTTATTTTTAAAAATTTCTTTTAACCATAACAAAAAATATTTTTTTTTTGGAAAAAAAATATTTTTTTTACATGCTTTCTGAATATATATTTTCATATAATGATTTTTAATAATTATTTTATAATTGATAAAGAATAATATTTATTGTATAAAAATACTTTTTTTTATTTTATGTTACTTCTCCTTTTAGATATGTATTGTAATTAATATCTATTACTTTTAATTTTATAAATTTTCCTATAAATTTAGGATTACCTTCGAAATTAATAATTCTATTATTTTCTGTTCTACCATATAATTCTTGAATATTATTTTTTGCTATTCCCTCTACTAAAACGGATTGAGTAGTACCTAACATTCTTCTTCTCCACTGGAGAGATTGTTGGCTAATTTTTTTTTGTAGAATAGACAGTCTATTTTTTTTTTCTTCTATTGAAGTATTATCGATTAATTTAGCGGCTCTAGTTCCAGGTCTTTTAGAATAAATAAAACTATAACTTGTATCAAAATTAATTTTTGAAATAAAATGTAGTGTTTTTTCAAAATCGTCTTCAGTTTCTCCTGGAAATCCAATGATAAAATCAGAACTAATGTTGATTTTAGGGCGTATGTGTTTTAATTTATTTATTATATTTTCATATACTTCTATAGTATAACCTCTTTTCATTAATCTCAAAATTTTATTTGAACCACTTTGTACAGGTAAATGTAAAAAATTTGTTAATTGTGGTATATATTTATATGCTTGAATGATATCATCACTAAAATCCTTTGGATGACTAGTAATATATCGAATTCTTTGTATCTCTGGAATTTCTGATATAGAATATAATAAATCTGAGAAACGATATTTTTTTTTATTTAATGTATTATTTATATGATATGAATTGACATTTTGTCCTAATAAAATTATTTCTCTTACGCCGATTGTTGTAAGCTTTTTTATTTCTGATATAATTTCTTTATTATCTCTACTAACTTCTTTTCCTCTTGTATATGGTACAATACAAAAAGAGCAATATTTATTACATCCTTCCATAATAGTAACAAATGAAGTAAATTTTTTTGTTTGTTTTTGCGGTGAATAATCAAATTTTTTTAGTGATTTTCCTTTAATATCAATAATTAAATTTTTATTTTTATAGGATTGATATAACAATTTAGGTAATTTATGTAAACTCTGAGGGCCAAAGATTATATTAATAAATTTAGCTCTTTTATAAATTTTTTTTCCCTCTTGAGTAGCCACGCATCCACCTACGGCTATTATAATATCAGGATTTTTTTGTTTTAATTTTTTCCACCGTCCTAATTGATGAAATAATTTTTCTTGAGCTTTTTCTCTAATTGAACATGTATTTAAAATTAAAATATTAGATATTTCTGGTTTATTTGTAACAGTATATTTTTTTTCTTTTTGTAGTATATTTTTTATTATGGAAGAGTCATGCTCATTCATTTGACAGCCCCATGTTTTAATATATATTTTTTTTTTAATTTTATTTGTATTCATAAGTAATTTTATTATTTTTTTAAACATATTTTTTTTAAAAAATATATTTTTTTGTTTAAATGAAAATAAATAATTTATTTTATAGTATATATTATATATATATTTATTTTTTTATTGATATATTAGTTATATTGATGTTTCTAAATTCAACATCTCTTTTATTTTTTGTCTTCTTCTAATTAATTTAAATTTATTTTTTTTATATAATATTTCAGGAATTAGTGGTCTACTATTATAATTAGATGACATAGATGCACCATATGCACCAGTATCATGAATTATAATGTAATCACCTGGATAAACTTTAGGAATATTTCTATAAAAAATTAATCCTTTTTTTTTAAAAGTAAATATATCTCCTGATTCACATAATGGCCCAGCAATAATACATTTAATTGTAGGAGAATTTTTTTTATTTTTTTTATTTATATGTAATACTGATATTTTATGGTAACTACTATATAAAATAGGTCGCATTAAATCATTAAATCCCGCATTTAAAATTACAAAAGTATTTTTTCCCATTTTTTTTACTGAATATACTTGAGCAACTAATATACCAGATTGTCCTACAAGAAAACGGCCTGGTTCAATTTCTAATTCGATTGGACAGTTTAAAATAGAAGAAATTATTTTTTTAGTTTCATTCCATTTTTCAAAATAATTATCAATATTAATTTCTTTATCTTCAGGTTTATAAGGTATATTTAAACCTCCTCCAGCCGATATAAATTGTATTTTTTCGTTTAATTGAATTGAATATTTTTTCATTGCATTACAAACTTTATATAAGTTTTTTTCATTTACTCCTGAACCAATATGGATATGTAATCCAATAAGATTTAAATGATATTTTTTAATAATTGATAATGCTTGTTTAGGATTCCAAATTCCGTGTTTGCTATTTTCTCCTCCTGTATTTGTTTTAATATGATGTCCATCACCAAATTTTGGATTGATTCTAATCCAAACAGGATGTTTTGGGGATGTTTTACCTATTTTTTTTAACATGTCTATTGAACCAGCATTAACTGGAATGTTATATTTAATAACTTTTTCTAAGACTTCATCTTCTAAAATATCAGATGTAAAAACAATATTATTATTTTTAGGTTTAAATCCTGCTATAAGCGCTCTTTTTATTTCCCCTAATGAAACTGCATCAACTTTTATATTATATTTTTTCATTAATTTTAAAATATGTATATTTGAACAAGATTTTTGTGCAAAACGAACAATATCAAATTTTTTTAGTTTTTTTATTTGTTTTATTATAATATCTGCATTATATATCCATATAGGAGTTTTATATTTTTTTATCAAGTAAAGTATTTTATTTTTTGTTAATATTTTTTTGTGTAAATTTGATTTATAATACATATTATATTCCATATTTTTTTATAATGAATTATTTAAATATAGTTAATTACTAAATATTAAGCGCTATATTTAGTATATACAATTTTATTTCCTATCTATTTTTTGATTGTATTTTTGTATCTGATTTTTTTTATTAAATTATATTACAGAATATAAATTATCTTTTTTATTTATATTATATCTTTTTTAAAATAGGAAAAAGTATAACATCTCTTATATTTTTTTGATTAGTTAAAATCATAATTAATCTATCAATTCCTATACCTAATCCAGAAGTAGGTGGTAGTCCATGTTCTAATGCTGTAATATATTCTTTATCATAATGAAAATTTTTTGATATGTTTGTATTTTTTTTTTGTGATTTTTGTAGTTTAAAGCGCTCTTTTTGTTCTTCAGGATCATTTAATTCAGAAAAACCATTAGCTATTTCATAACCTGATATAAAAAATTCAAATCTTTCGACAATATTACTATTTTTTTTGTTTGTTTTAGCTAATGGAGAAATTTCAATTGGATATTCAGTTATAAATGTTGGAGAAATAATTTTTTTTTCTGTAGTTTTTTCAAAGATTAAATGAATTAATTCTCCAAGAGAATTACATAAATTAGTATTTAAATTAAATTTTTTTGCTATTTTTTTTGTTTTTTTTATATTTTTTAAATCAGATATATGAATATTTTTGTTAAATTTTAATATTGATTCAATCATTGTCATTTTTTTAATGGGTTTTTCGAAATTTAATGTATATTTATTATACTTAATAATTAATGAATTAAACATTTTTTTTATTAAAAATATACACAATTTTTCTAAAAGAATCATCATATCAGCATAATGACTGTAAGACATATAGATTTCCATCATAGTGAATTCAGGATTATGTCGAGTTGATAGTCCTTCATTTCTAAAATTTCTATTTATTTCAAAAATTTTGTCAAATCCGCCAATAATTAGTCGTTTTAAATATAGTTCAGGCGCAATTCTTAAATACATTTTTTCATTTAATGCGTTGTGATAAGTGACAAATGGTTTTGCATTTGCGCCTCCCGGAACTGGATGCATCATTGGTGTTTCAACTTCTAAAAAATCTTTTTTTTTCATAAAAGAACGAATATTAGAAATGATATATGATCTTTTTTGAAAAATTTTTGTTATTTTAGAATTAGATATTAAATCTAAGTATCTTTTTCTATATTTTATTTCTTTGTTTTTTAGTCCTGAATATTTATCTGGTAAAGATCTTAATGCTTTAGTTAATAAATATATTTTTTTACAGTAAATTGATAACTCTAATGTATTTGTTTTAAATAATATTCCTTTAACTCCAATTATATCTCCCAAATCTAATTCAATAATATAATCTATATAGTAATTTTTTGGAAATATATTACTTTTTATATATATTTGAATGTCATAATTATTATTTTGTATTACAAAAAAAGAAGCTTTACCTAAAATTCTTTTGTTGGTTATACGGCCTGCTATGTTAATTTGATAGTTTAGTTGTTGTAAATCGTCTTTTGTATGATTTTTATATAAAGAATTTATTTCTTTAATTGTTTTTGTACATTTGAATGTATTAGGAAAATTAAAACCTAATTTACGTAATTGAATTAATTTATTTTTTCGTATATAATTTTCTTTATTTGATGAAACTTTTTCTTTTTTTAATTTAATTTTTTTAAGCATTTTTTTTAAAATCCCATTTTTAAATTTGTTTCAATAAATTGATTTAAATCACCATTTAAGACATTAAATATATCATTTCGTTCAATATTTGTTCTAATATCTTTGATTCTAGAATCATCTAATATATATGAACGAATTTGATTGCCCCATCTTATATCAAGTTTATTTTTATTGATATTTTCTTTTTCTAGATTTTTTTTTTTAATTTCCATATTATATAGTTTTGCTTTTAATTGTTTTATTGCTGTATTTTTATTTTTATGTTGTGATCGATCATTTTGACATTGAGTAACAATTCCGGTAGGTATGTGAGTAATTCGTACAGCTGATTCCGTTCGATTTACATGTTGCCCGCCTGCACCTGATGCTCTATATACATCAATTCTTAAATTTTCTGGTTTAATATCTATCAAAATATCTTTTTTTAATTCAGGATATACAAATATTGAACTAAATGAAGTATGTCTTTTATTGCTTGTATCAAAAGGGCTTTTTCGAACCAATCTATGAATTCCAGTTTCAGTACGAAACCAACCAAACGCAAAATTACCTTTAATTTTTAATGTAACAGATTTTATTCCCCCGGTCTCTCCTATTGATTCTGTAATAATTTTTGTTTTAAAATTTTTACTATATGAGTATTTTAAATACATTTTTAACAATATTTTTGTCCAGTCTTGTGACTCTACTCCCCCAGATCCTGATTGTATATCCATATAACAATTATTTTTATCATATTTATTTTTAAACATGGTATATATTTCTAATTTTTTTATTTTTTTTTTTATTTTTAAATATTGCATATTAATTTCTTGTATAATAGATAAGTCTTTTTCTTCATTAAAGATGTGCATCCAATATTCTATTTCTTGAAATATTTTAATTATTTTTTGAATTTTATATATTTTTTGTGATAATATATTTTTTTTTTTATATAATGCTGATACTATTTCATAGTTTTTATGTAATATTAAATTTTTTATTTGTTTGTTAATATATTTAATTTTTTTTTTTTTATTAAAAAAGTCAAAGATTCCTCTTTAATACAGTAATTTTATTTCTTATTTTTTGTATTTTTTTCTGTAAAATAATTTGATCAAACATTTTTTTCTCTTTTTTAAAAATATTTTTTAAATATATATTTTTATTTATTATAGTCTTTAAAAAAAATTTATATTATAAATAACAAGTTATATAAGTTTATATATAATATAATTATTTTTTTTATAAATATCAACGATTTTTGTTATATTATATAGTAATGTTATATTTATATTTTATAAATATTTAAAAAAAGGTTTTTTATGAAAAATAATATTATTAGTAATAAAATTGTTTATTTAAGCAATGATTTACCTATTTCATATATGAAATTAGATGAATGGTCTGTAGTATGTGTATCAGGGTTAGACAAAAAAAAATATTTAAATGATCAATTTACCATTGATATAAATATGATTGGTCAAAATCAGTATAAGTTTGGAGCTCATTGTAATATCAACGGAAAAGTTTGGACTTCTTTATTAATATTTCAATATGATAATTATTATATATATATAATTAGATCATCAGTATGTAAAAAACATATATATGAATTAAAAAAATATTCTTTATTTTCTAAAGTTAATATTTTTGAAGAAAAAAAATTTCATATATTTGGATTATGTGGGTTTTATGCATATAAATTATTAGAAAATTTTTTTTCTATAAAATTAAATAAAAAAAAATCTATGATAATTGTTCATAATATAATTATATTAAGAATTAATAAACCAATTAAAAGATTTTTAATTATTGCATATAAAGAAGATTTAATTGATTTTTTAAAATTTATAAATTGTAAAGCACGATATAGCAATAGCATGCAATGGATAGAATTAGATATTGAATCTTGTTTCCCTATTATGAATGAAGAAATAATGGGTCGTTTTATATTACAATCATTAGATTTAAAGAAATGGGGGGCAATTAACTTCAATAAAGGTTGTTATTATGGACAAGAAATATTATGTAAATATGAAAATAAAAAAATAAATCAATTTGTTATCTGTGCTTTAATAGGCGAGCATTATCAAGATAATATTACATATATTTGTGAATCTATTGAGTATATTGATATTTCAGGTTTTAGATATAATGTTGGTATGGTTTTATACTGGGTTCATGTACATAAACAACAAATATTATTACAAATACGTATGAAAAAAAAATTTTTTAATAAAGAAAATATTTTTTTTTTACCATCACATCCAAATAGTTTTTTTAAAATATATAATATTTAATTTTTTTGTGAAAATATATGAATATTACTTTTTAAGTGTTTTTACTATAAACAATATTATTTATTTTAATTAATTTTTTAATATTTACATATTTTTATATTTTTATTTGATAAAAAGAATCTTTGAATGGAATAAGATTCTCTTTATTAGTTACAAAAAATATTAGTTTACTGATATAGAACTGTATATTTTTATATAAAAATATTATTTTTTTTTAGCTTTTTTTCTATCACTTTCTTTTAGATGTATTTTTCTAAATCTTATTGAATTTGGTGTAATTTCTACTAATTCATCATCATTTACAAAATTAAGAGCATATTCTAGTGTAATTTTTATTGGTGTAATTAAATGTATAGCTTCATCTGTCCCTGAAGCTCTCATATTTGTTAGTTTTTTACCAATTAAACAATTAACTGTAAGATCATTTGATCTATTATGTATTCCTATAATTTGTCCTTCATATACTTTTTCTCCATGTTTAATAAACATTTTTCCTCTATTTTGTAGATTAGAAATTGAAAAAGAAACTGCTGTGCCTGTATTTTTAGAAATTAGAACTCCATTTTTTCTCTGTCCAAATTGATTTTTTTGCACAGGCCCGTAATGGCTAATAGAAGAAAAAAAAGTACCACCTCCAGAAGTAATATTCATAAATTCAGATCTAAATCCAATTAATGATCTACTAGATAAAATACATTCAATCTGGATTCTTTCTTTTTCGCTATTTGTGATACTTTGTATATCTCCTCTAAGTTCACCTAATTTCTTTATTAATTGTCCTTGATTATTTTTATTAATATCTAATAATACATTTTCAAATGGTTCAGTAAGAATATTATTTTTCTTTTTTAAAATTACTTTTGGTCTTGAGACTTCTAATTCAAAATTTTCCCTACGTAATTGTTCTAGTAGAATTGATAAATGTAATTCCCCTCTTCCAGAAACGGAAAAAATATTTGAATCTTTTGTTTCTTGAACCTTTAAAGAGATATTTCGAATTGTTTCTTTTTTTAAACGTTCTAAAATTTGACGGGATGTTATATATTTACCTTCTTGCCCACAAAATGGTGATTGATTTACACAAAATAACATATTTACTGTTGGATCATCTATTTTTAAATTAGGTAAAGGATTTAAAAAATCTGGATCACAAATAGTATCTGATATTTCAAGATTATTTAAACCAGTAATTGCAATAATATCTCCTGCTGATGCTTTTTTTGTTTTTTTTTGTTTTAAACCATAAAATTTTAATATATTATTAATTTTTCCTGTATAAATTTTTTTTTTATTTCTTAAAATTGAAACAGTTTGATTAATTTTTAATTCCCCTTGTTGTATTTTTCCAATTCCTATCATTCCAAAATAATTATTAAAATCTAATTGTGATATTTGCATTTGAAAAAAATTTTTTTTTGTTATTTTAGGTTTTGGTGTATATTTTATAATAGCACTTAGTAATGGAATCATACTATTTTTCATATTATTAGGATTATTGCCTGATTTTCCTAATAAAGCGGATGTATATATTATTGGAAAATCTAATTGTTCATCATTAGCCGATAGGTTGACAAACAAATCAAATATTTGGTTAATAACCCAATCAGGTCTAATTGTAGCTCTATCCATTTTATTGATTACAATAATAGGCTTAATATTATATAAAAATGATTTTTTAGTTACATATCTTGTTTGGGGCATAGGGCCTTCAAAAGCATCTACTACTAATAAAACAGAATCTACCATAGATAATATTCTTTCTACTTCTCCTCCAAAATCAGCATGTCCTGGTGTATCAATAATATTGATATGATATTCGTTCCATTGTATTGATGTATGCTTTGATAGGATTGTAATTCCTCTTTCTTTTTCTAGTTCATTAGAGTCCATAATTCTATCAATTTTTTCTTCATGTTTTTCAAAAGTACCAGATTGTCGCAATAATTGATCAAGTAGTGTTGTTTTCCCATGGTCCACGTGCGCAATAATGGCAATATTTCTAATTTTTTTTTTCATATAAATACCAATTTTATTTTAAAAGTTAAATAGTATACAATTTTAAATATTAATTGTTAGATAAAATATTATTTTTTATTTAAATATAGTTTTTTTAATATAGAGATTTATATATATTTTATATATTATTTTATGTATAAATAAATTAGGATTTATGCAACAATAATTTATTGTGATTTAGATTTGATATTTTAAATAAATACTATTATAGTATCTATAATCTAATGTATTTAGTTTATAAATATGTTTTTATTTTACAATATTTTTTTATAAAGATGAATATTTTAAAATTAATTATGTTCTTATAAAAAAATTAATTTTATTAATTAAAAAGGGAAAATAGTTATTGAAATCTATTAATTTTAATAAAACTTTTTTTTTAAAAGGTATTATAAATTATCATGAATTAAAATATTTTTCAGGAATAGAAATTGCATTTTTGGGTTATTCTAATTCTGGTAAATCTAGTATAATTAATTGTTTAGCAAATAATAAAAAATTAGCTAGAGTTAGTAAATTACCCGGTAGAACGAGTACAATAAATTTTTTTAATGTTTTATCAGATTTTAGAATAGTGGATTTTCCAGGTTATGGATATTCTAAAATAAATAATTTTACTAAAAAATTATTGGAAAAAAATATTTTTTTTTATCTAAAATATAGAAAATGTTTAAATGGTATTGTAATTTTATCTGATATTCGATTACCAATGAAAATATATGATAAAATGATTTTAAAGATTTTAAAAGATAGTTTATTACCAATTTTAATTATTTTAACAAAAAGCGATAAAGTTTCTAAAAAAAATAAAATAGAAAGATTATTACATTTACGTAAAAAATTATCTCATTTAAATATGAATATTACTATATTTAGTTTTTCAAAGAAAAATAAATCAGATATTTTTTTTTTACAAAATCAATTATCTGAATGGTATTTTTTATATAAAAATAAGTAATTTATTTGTTTTTCATTTCTTTCCAATTTTTTCCTGTTTTAATAGAAACGCATAGTGGTATATTTAATAAAATATTATTTTCCATATAATTTTTTATTATATGCATGAGTATATTTTTTTTTTCTTCTTTAATTTCAAATATTAATTCATCATGTATTTGCATAATTATTTTTGCTTTATTTATAAATTTTTTTTGAAATATAGAATTTAATTTAATCATAGATTTTTTTATTATATCTGAAGCAGTATTTTGTATTATTGTATTAACACAAAAACGTTTTGCTTTTTTTTTGAGAATATTATTATGTGAGTTAATGTTTGGAATATATAGTTTTCTTCCAAAAAGTGTTTTTATATATTCTTTTTTTTTTGCAATATTACATATTTTTTTTATATATTTTTTGATTTTTTTATATCTTGTAAAATAATTATCTATATATTCACTAGATTTTTTTATAGAAATATTGAGTTTTTGAGATAAACCGAATGGACTAATTCCATATAATATAGAAAAAATAACAATTTTTGCAGTATTTCTTTGAAAAGATTTCACTTGTTGATAATGTATATTAAAAATATGAGCAGCTATTTTAATATATATATCATCATTATTTAATAAATCTTTGATTAAATTTTTATCTTGTGAATAATAAGCTATAATTCTTAATTCAATTTGTGAGTAATCGGCTGATAATAATAACCATTTTTTTTTTGCTATAAATGCAATTCTTATATTTCTTCCTAATTTAGTTTTAATAGGAATATTTTGTAAGTTTGGATTACTAGAAGATAATCTACCTGTTAATGTAGATGTTTGATGATAGGTTGTATGAATTCTATTTGTTTTTTTATTGATTGAATGGATTAAGTTATTTAAATATGTATTTTTTATCTTTTTAAGAAATCGATATTGTAAAATAATTTTTGGTAATGTATGTATGTGAGATAGTTCATTAAGAACTTTTTCATCAGTAGAAATATTTCCTTTTTTTGTTTTTTTAATATGCGGAAATTTATATTTTTTAAATAATATGTTTATTAATTGTTTCGGGGAATCAATATTAAATTTTTCTTTTGTTAAATAATATATTTTTTGTTTTAATTTATATATTGTATTAGTAATTTTTTTTTTTTGTTTTTTTAATATTCTTTTTTTTATTAATACACCATTATTTTCTATAGTAGATAAAACATTTAGTAAAGGCATATCAATGGATTGAAATATTTTTTTAATAGGATATATTTTAAAGTATATTTTTGTTTGAATATATATTTCAAAAGATATTTCTGATTCTTTAATAATAGAATTTATTTTTTTTTCTGATTTTATATGGTTTTTTTTTGTGGAATATTTTTTTATAAGGTATTTATAGTAATCACCGTGATTATGACTTAATTTACAATAATAATATATGATTAATATATCAAAATACATACCATTTAATATTATATCATATTTTTTAAAAATATGAAAAATGTTTTTCATATTTTTTCCTATTTTTTTGTATTTTTTTTGTTCTAGTATGGGTTTTAAATTTTTTAATATATACTGTATAGTAATTTTTGTATTGTCTTTGTTATTTGTATTAGAATTATACCACCAGGTTATATTTTTATTTGTAGTAATAGATATAGAAAAAATATTTTTTTTTTCTTTTTTATGAACAACATTTACTGCTATAGAAAATATTTTTTTTTTGTATATTTCTTTTATAAGTTTGAATAATATAATATTATTTATAATTTCAATATATTTTTTTTTTTTTTTTTTTCTTGATGATACATATCAATTATTGGAAATTTTCTATTATATATTTGTTTGATATATTCATTAAATTGATAATATTGAAATTTTTTTAATAAATAAGGTATATTAGGTTTATTTTTTTTTAATAAAGAATTTGTATTATAATTTAGTGATATATTTTTATTAATTTTAATTAAATTAAATGATAAAAAAGCTATTTTTTTATTTTTTTTTAAATTATATATAATATTTTTAATATTTTTTATAGGCAATTTAGAAATATGTTCTATATTTTTATATATGTTACATATAGATGAAAAATTTTCTATAAGTATTGTAGCAGTTTTTTTTCCTATCCCAGGCACCCCGGGTATATTATCAGAAGGGTCTCCAACTAATCCTAAAAAATCTGCTATAGAATTTGGTTTGATTTTATATTTTTTATATACTTCTTTTTCATTTAATATTTTTTCTGTATTTTTTCCGGGAATTATTATTATTTTTTTATTTACTAATTGTAACATATCTTTATCAGCGCTATATATAAAAATATAATATTTTTTTTTTGTAAACTTTTTAGATAATGTACCTATTATATCATCAGCTTCTATATTATTTATACTAATTATAGATATTCCTAAATCTTGAATAATTTCTTTTAAAGGGCTAATTTGTTTTTTGAGATTTTCAGGCATAGAAGATCTATTTTTTTTATATTCTGGATATAATTTATGTCGAAAAGTTGTTGTAGGAGTATCAAAAACAACTACGATATTATCAGGATTGAATTTTTTTATTATTTTATTAAATATTTTTATATACCCATATAGAACACCTGTAAAAAATCCATTATTGTTTTTAAGTTTTAAAAAAGAAAAATATGTTTGATATAAACAATAATGTCCATCAATTAAAACAATAGTTTTTTTTTTCATAAAACATCCAATATAGTAATTTAATTATTAAATTTATTAACATTATTAAAGAATATAAATATTTTTTATTTATATAATTTATATATATTAAAATTATTTTATTTATATAAATAGTATTTTTAATTTTTTGTACCCCTAGTATATAGGGGTTTTTTATTTAATAGATAATTTAGTTATTTATAGAATTTAATTAAATTAAATCTTTTTATACTTTAAATATATTTAATTTATTTTTAAATGTTTTTGTTTGTTTTTTTAAGGATTCTTCTATTTTAATTAATCGATTGTATTTTGCTGTTCTATCCGATCTACACATTGAGCCTGTTTTTATTTGCCCTGCTGATGTACCTACGGAAAGATCCGCTATACTAGTATCTTCCGTTTCTCCTGATCTATGAGAAATTATAACAGCATACTTATTTTTTTTAGCTAAGCGAATAGTTTCTAATGTTTCTGTTAGTGTTCCTATTTGATTAAATTTAATTAAAATGGCATTAGCAATTTTATCGTGTATCCCTTTTTGGAGTATCTTTTTATTTGTAACAAATAAATCATCTCCAACTAATTGTATTTTTTTTCCTAAAATTTTTGTTTGATACATAAAACCTTTCCAATCGTTTTCATCTTGTCCATCTTCTATTGATAAAATAGGATATTTATTAGTTAATTTTTCTAAGTAATGTGTAAATTCTTGTGAAGTAAATTCTTTATTTTCATTTTTTAATTTATATTTTTTCGTATTATGATCAAATAATTCCGATGCTGCACAATCTATTGCAAAAGTAATATCTTCACCTAATCGATAATTCGTTTTTTCTACAGCTAAACTAATTATAGATAATGCTTCTTCATTAGATTGTAAATTAGGAGCATATCCACCTTCATCTCCAACACAGGTTGAATATCCTTTTTCTTTAAGGATTATACCAAGTGTATGAAAAATTTCTGAACCCATACGAACTGCTTGTCTTATATTTTTTGCTCCTATAGGTTGTATCATAAATTCTTGAAGATCAATATTATTGTTAGCATGCATGCCTCCATTAATAATATTAATCATGGGAAGAGGGATAGAAAATTTATTATTTGTATTATTAATTTGAGCAATATAGGAATAAAATGGTATTTCTTTTTCAGAAGCTACTGCTTTTGCTAGCGATAGTGATACAGATAAAATGGCATTAGCACCAAATTTTGATTTATTATCTGTCCCATCTAATTTAATCATTAAATAATCTATTTCTTTTTGATTTTCAGCTTGCTTATTTATTAGTGCTTGATGAATATCTATGTTTACATAATTTATTGCTTTTTTTACTCCTTTTCCTAAAAAACGATTTTTATCAAAATCTCTTAATTCAAGAGCTTCTTTAGATCCTGTTGATGCCCCTGAAGGAGCTGCAGAACAACCAAAATGCCCGCTTTCTAGATGGACTTCGGTTTCAATAGTAGGATATCCACGTGAATCTAATATTTCTCTTGCAAATATTTTTTTTATTTTTGACATTTTTAATTTATCCTTTATTTGTAACAATATTTTATAAAATTAATATAATAATTTTTTTTATAAAATTAAATTTTTAAATAACATAATATTTTTATAAATATATTATTTTATTAATTTTTTTTTATTAATAGTAATATTTTTTAAATAAAATATTTTTTTATATAAAAATATAATAATTATTTTTAATAAATATTAATAATAAAATGTATTATTAATATTTATAAAAATTTAAATATTTTTTATATATTATTAATATACATCTTTAATGTATTAGTTTCATAATAAATTATGTTGATATATTTTAAACAAATTATTTGTTAATAATAAATAATTGCATTAAATAAAATTTCTATATTTATTTTTTAATGATACAATTCTATTAAAAGATATCATTTGTTTTGTTTTTTCTTGCTTTGTTTTTAAGAAATATCCAATCCTTTCAAATTGATATGCATGATTTATTTTTTCTTGATTGATTATAGATTCTACATATCCTTGTTTAAGGATATATGAATTAGAGTTATATGATTGCATAAAATTATCTTGTTTTTCAGGATTTTTACAAATAAATAAAATATTAAATAATTGAAATTGCGCTGGAATAGAATTTTTTATAGATATCCAATGAATTATTCCTATTTTTTTTTCTATTTTTTTAGGATAATATTTACATAAAATACAATTTATTTCATTATTTTTATTTTTTAAAATTTTTTTAGCTTTTATTATATAAGCGTATTTTAATCGGATTTTTTTTCCCAATATTAATCCTCTGTAATTTTCTCTTTTTTTTTGAGAAAAGTCTTCTTTTTCAATATATATCTCTTTGGTAAATAGAATTTTTCTTGTACCCATTTCTTTGGCTTGGGGGTGGTTAAAAACACTAAAATTTTCTATATAATCTTCAGGAAGATTAGTAATTATAATTTTAATTGGATTAATTATAGCCATTCTTCTAGGAGAAGACATGTTAAGATCTTTTCGTATACATGATTCTAATAAAGATAATTCAATTATATTTTGTTGTTTCGTAACTCCTATTTTTTTACAAAACATTCGGATAGAATTTTTTGTATATCCTCTGTTTCTTAATCCGGAAATTGTATGTAATCTCGGATCTTCCCATCCATTTACAAGTTTAGAATTTATTAATATTTTTAGTTTTCTTTTAGACAAGATCGTATGTTCTAAAGTTAATTTAGAAAATTCATACTGTTTCGGTGGTTTTTGTATAAAATTTAGTTTTTTTAATATCCATGTATATAATTGACGATTATCTTGAAATTCTAGTGTACATAAAGAATGTGTAATTCCCTCTAAAGCATCTGCAATACAATGCGCAAAATCATACATTGGATATATACACCATTCATTTTTTGTTTGGTGATGTTTTGCATAAATAATTCTATATAAAACGGGGTCACGCAAAATAATATATGGAGATTTCATATTAATTTTTGCTCGTAGACACATAGATCCTTCTGGAAACATACCAAGTTTCATTTTTTCAAACAAAATTAAATTTTCTTTAATTGTTCGATTTCTAAATGGACTTTTTTTCCCTACTTTTTTTAATGTACCTCTATATTTTTTTATTTCATTTTTATTTAATTCTTCGACATATGCTAAATTTTCTTTAATTAATTGAACAGCATATTGATATAATTGATTAAAATAATTTGAAGTATATTTAGTTTTTTTGTACCAATTAAAACCTAACCATTTTATATCTTTTTTTATTGAATCAATATATTTTTTTTTTTCTTTTTTAGGGTTTGTATCATCAAATCTTAGATTACATTGACCATTATATTTATTTGCAATGTTAAAATTTAAACATATAGATTTTGCATGTCCAATGTGTAAGTAACCATTAGGTTCTGGAGGGAAACGTGTTTTTATTTTATAATTAGTATTTTTTAATATTGATTTTTTTATTATTTTTTTAATAAAGTTATTTTTCATATTATATCCATTTTAAATTTTTTGATAAAGTGTGTACGATAAGATATAATTATTTTTTTAAATAGCGAAATTTTTTTATTTATATAAAGTATATAGAAATAATAAAAATATTTCTCATAAAATTGCATTTTAATATAAAAAATTTAAATTATTTCTTTAATAATAAAAAAAAAATGTTTTATTTGTAAATTTTTATTGTAAAAATAATTTTATTTGTGTAAAATTATTATTTAAATATTAGTTTTAGTAAAAATTCGGCTATATAGCTCAGTTGGTTAGAGCGCAGCACTCATAACGCTGAGGTCACGAGTTCAAATCTCGTTATAGCCATTAAAATTATATATTTTTTTGCGGGAGTGGCGAAAATGGTAGACGCACCAGATTTAGGTTCTGGCACTGAAAAGTTTGCGAGTTCAAATCTCGCCTTCCGTATGATAATATTGTGTTTAATAATATTTTTTATAAATATAAAATTTTTGGGGTATAGCCAAGAGGTTACGGCACCGGTTTTTGATACCGGCATCCCTGGTTCGAATCCAGGTACCCCAGATAATATTTTCTTATAAAAATTATTATAATTATTTTTTTATGTATTTATTCTTGATTTCTATATTTATAGAAATAATTTTATTTAATATCATTAATAGCATAGTTTTTAATGTATGTTGGAGAATATATGTTTAATACGTTAAAAAAATCTGTAGCAAAGTTTGCTTTAAAATATGTCCCTAAAAATGCAATTATTGGAATTGGATCAGGTTCTACAATAAATTATTTTATTAAAGAATTATCGAAAATTTCATCTTCTATTCGTGGGGTAGTTCCTGGATCTATACGTTCAGAAAAAAAGTTAAGAAAACACAATATACCTATTATAGATTTGAATAGTTTAGAACATTTAGATATTTACATTGATAGTGCCGATAAAGTGAACACTTCAATGGAAATGATAAAAGGTGCTGGAGGAGCATTAACTCGTGAAAAAATTATATCCTCGGTTGCAAAAAAATTTATATGTATAATCGATAAATCAAAATATGTCAGACATTTTGATTGTTATTCATTTCCCCTTGAAGTGATTCCTATGGCATTAAGAAAAATTTCTGAAGAAATCATTAAGTTAGGTGGAATGCCAAAATATAGAGAGAACTTTATTACAGATAACGGACATTGTATTATTGATATACATAATTTATATATAAAAAATTCTATTGATTTAGAAAAAACTCTTAATAATTTACCTGGAATTGTTTCTGTTGGTTTATTCTGCATTAGAAAAGCTGATTTATTATTAGTTAGTTATGCAGATCAAATAAAAGAAATATATTAATAATCAAAATATAAAAATATATTTTTAAAAATTTTATAATACAATATTATTATTAATATTTTTTAATCTATTTTTATAGAGAAATAATTTATGTCATTGAAATCTATTGATATAGAAGTATTTGGACGTTTTATACGAGTGAATTGTCCTGATAATAATTCTTCTGATTTACATTATATAGCGAATATTTTAAGTAAACGATTAGAAGATTTAAAGGAAAAAACAGGTGTTTCAAATATAGAACAATTAATTTTTATTACCGCTTTAAATGTTTGTTATGAGTTAGAAATAGAAAAACAAAAATCAATGCATTGCGTTAAACATTTAAAGTCTAGAATGTTAGTATTAACTGAAATGATTAACAAATCTTTAATGAAAGAATAATATTTTTAATATTATTTTTTCTTTTTTTTGTATTATTAATATAATTGAATTATATATCCCCGAAATATATTTGTAATGCTGTTATAGCTACCATACTAGCTGTTTCCGTTCTTAAAACTCTAGGTCCTAAAGAAACATTTAAAAAATTTTTTTCTTGTGTATATTTTATTTCTTTTTCATTAAATCCTGTTTCTGACCCAATTAATATATAAATATTTTTATATTTATAAGGAATATTATGAATTTTATTAATAGAATTTAAATTACAAATAATTTTAGTAGATTTATAGGGTATTAAATTACACCACTCATATATTGAGCATGGGTTATTTAAAATAGGTAAAATATTTCTTTGTGATTGAGAACATGCAGAAATTATTATTTTATTCCAGTGATAATTTTTTTTTAAAATAATATTTTTTTTTTGTTTATCGAATTTTTTATTTCTAGATATAATTGGAGTAATTGTTTTTACACCTAACTCCACTGATTTTTCAATTGTAATATTCATTTTTTTAGAAACTATTTGTCCTAAATGAATATTTATTGGTGATTCTTTATCATCTTTTTTTTTTTCTATTATTTTAACAAAAATTTTATTTTTTTTTATATATATTATTTTAGATATAAAAATGTAATTTGTATTATTGAATATATGAATAATACTGTTTATTCTTAGTTTGATTACTTTTAAACAATAATGTATAGTATTTTTTTTTAATTCTATAATTGTGTCAAGATTGATAAATTGATTGAAATAGAGTCTAGGAATATACATAATATAATACCTAACTGTCTTTAAAATAATTTTATTATTTTATAAAAAAAATTACAGATGTAAAATTATTTCATTTATATTTAAAAATAATATTATTTATGCATCCGGGGGGATTCGAACCTCCAACCTCTCGGTTCGTAGCCGAGTGCTCTATCCAACTAAGCTACGGATGCATAAATAATATGATTCTTTTTTTGTGGTGAGAGAGGGATTTGAACCCTCGATGCATTTTAATACATACTCCTTTAGCAGGGGAGCGCCTTAAGCCACTCGGCCATCTCACCAATATTTATTATAAATAATAATAACTATATTACTTTTTTTATAAAATAAGTCAAATGAAATTTAATTGTATATTTTATTTTAAATAAATATTAGATATTATATTATTAATTCTATTTATTAGTAATTTTTTTAAAAAATATATTAATTTAGTAAATATTTTTTAAGAAAATTGTTTTACTGTATTTTGAATGTGAACAAAATACAGTATAGTATTATTTTTTTTTATATTTTCTGTAATATTTTTTTTTCTAATTGAATCCTTTTATATATTTCTTCTCTATGTACTGGTATTTCTTTTGGAGCATTAATACCAACGCGAATTTGATTTCCTTTTATTCCTAAAATTGTTATCATTATTTCATCGCCGATTATTAATGTTTCGCCAATGCGACGAGTTAAAATAAGCATTCCTTTTTTTTCCTTTTCAAAAAATCAGATATATATTTATAAATTTTTAAATAAATTTATATTAATTAAATTAAATATTTATATAGATCGTATATAGATTATATTTTTAATTATTAATAAATTTTATTATTTAATTTGCTTTTTTATGTATTTTATTATTTTTATTTTTATTTCTTTTATTTGATGTGAATGTATTTTTTTATTCGTTAATTTTCCTTCTACAATATTTTTTTTCCCCCCTCCCTGCCCCGGCAATATTGAGAATATAATTTTCATTATTTTTAAAGTACAAATCTTTTTTATTATATTTTTTGTAATATTAATTAAAAATGTTATTATAGTTGCGTTTTTATTAAGTAATATAATAATTACTTTTTTTAATTTCTCTTTAACAATATCCGATATTTTTCTAATAATTTTATGTTTTTGATAAGATACAGTTTTAATAATAAAAAATATTTTTTTAAAAAAATATGCGGTTGATATTAAATTTGCAGAAATTTGTAAAATATTTTGGTTTATTAGTTTTGTATTTTCTTTCTTGATATCATTGAAATTATTAATAATTTTTTTTATGGATTGATAAATATTATTTTTATTATTTGTAAATAGATTTTCTATTTTTTTTTCTTTTTTTGTTTTTTTATGAAAATATTTAATTACTTTTATTCCTGTTATTGCTTTGATTCGTTTTGTTTGATGTCCAGTTTTTTTATATGAAATAATTTTAAAAAATCCAATTTGACCAGTATTATCATGATGTGTTCCGCTACATAATTCAGTAGAAATATCTTTAATATCAATTATACGTACTGTTTTTTTATATTTTTTTGATGGTAAATATATAACATTGTTTTTTTTTGCTTTTTTAAGTGAAGTAATAATAGCATTTATTGGTATGTTTTTTTGAATTTTTTTATTTACTATAATTTCTAAATTATTTATATTTTTTTCTGTAATATCTTTATTATATTGAAAATCAAATCTTAAATATTTATCATTGATCAGTGATCCTTTTTGATTAATTTTTGATTTAAAGATTTTATTTAATGCGAAATGTAATAAATGCGTAGAAGTATGATTTGATTGTATTTTTTTTCTTTTTTTAATATTAACTTTAGCTTGTACAATATCTTTTATTTTTATAAATCCTGTTTTTATAAATCCAATATGAGCTATAAAATTTCCATTTTTTTTTGTTTTTTCAACTATAAATATTCCATTATCACTAATAATTTCACCAGAATCTCCTATTTGTCCACTGGATTCACCATAAAAAGGTGTTATTTCTAATACTAAAATTCCTATATATTTATTTTTTAAACAAGAAACAATTTGATTTTTATAAATAATTTGAATTACTTTAGTTTTTTTTATATATTCATTATAACCATCAAAAATAGATTTTTTGGTGATAAACATTAAATATGAATTTTTTTTTGTTTTTTTATTTTTTTTTTGTTTTTTTTTGTTTGAATAAAAAATTTTATTTAATTTAGCTATATTAATTGTTATTTTTTTTTCTCTGCAAATGTCTTGAGTAATTTCAAGGGGTAATCCAAAAGTATCATATAAATAGAATATTTTTTTTTCACATAATTTATTATTTTTTTGTTTTTTAATTTCCTTTTTTAATTTATTCATTCCATTTTTTAAAATAAGATGAAATTGTTTTTCTTCAGTAAATAGAACATTTTTTATGTTATGAATTTGATTATAAATATTAAAGTCAGAATTAATTTTTTTAAAACTATAAATGATAAATTTAGATAATTTATAAAAAAATGGTTTTTTCAAATCTAGAAAATATCCATGACTCAATGCTCTTCTAATAATTCTCCTTAATACATAGCTTCTTCCTTCATTACCAGGAATAATATTCTCAGAAATTAAACAAGAAGATGTTCGAATATGATCTGAAATAATTTTTAATGAAACATTATTTTTTTTTTTGATTTTTAATTTTTCTTTAATTAATTGAATTAATGTAATAAAATTGTCTGTTTGATAACTTGAAGATACATTCTGTAAAATTGCAGAAATACGTTCTAAACCCATTCCAGTATCTACTGATGGAATTGGTAGTTTAATCATTTTATCTATTGTAATCTGATTAAATTGCATAAATACTAAATTCCAAATTTCTAAACAATTTTTTTTTAATTCATGACTATTTTTTATAATCTGGATGTTTGTATTTTTTTTTCTTGTATTATAAAAAATTTCTGTACAAGGCCCGCATGGACCTAAATCCCCCATTCTCCAAAAATTATCAGAATTATATTTCATATCATTTTTATCATATATTGCGATTAAATGATCAGACGGTAAGTTAATGATATTTAGCCAAATATTTTTTGTTTCATAGTCTTCATAATAATATGTAACCCATATTTTTTTTTTTGATAGTTGTAACCATTTTTTATCTGTTAAAAATTCCCAAGCATATATAATAGCTTTTTCTTTAAAATATTCCCCAAAACTAAAATTTCCTAACATTTCAAATAATGTATGATGATAAGGTTCATAACCAACTTTTTTAAAATCATCATGTTTTCCTCCTGTTCGAATACAGTATTGAGAACTAGTGAAAGATGATTGATTTTTTTTTTTATATCCTAGATAAATATTTTTGAATTGATTCATTCCAGCGTTTGTAAATAATAAACTATCATCATTTTTAGGAATTAAAGAGCTACTTGAAACAATAGTATGTTTTTTTTCATTAAAAAATTGTAAAAATAAAGAACGAATTTCATCTGTTTTCATAAAACTGATATCCATAAATATTGTTAAAAATGCAATAAAAAAAATTATTATATAAATATATATATTTTTTTAAACAGTATATTTTTTTTATTTTTATAAATACACATTTTATAAATATAAATATATTATTTTTTTTATTTTAATTAATTAAAATAATATTTTTTATATATAAAATATTATATATCTGTTAAACTATTTAAAATATAGATAAAATATCATAATATATGATCATATATAATATGTAATGAATTTTTTTAAAAAATGTCCTTTTAATAGGTATTAAATGTCTAATATAACTAAATTAAATTTTATTGTTCCTGATTTAAAATTACAACCATATAGATTAGATAAAATATTGGTAAAACTTATTTCCTCCGTTTCTCGTTCGTGTATAAAAAAATGGATTTTATCAGGATATATCGTAGTAAACAATAATGTTATAACTTCTCCAAAAAAAAAATTTTTTTTAAAGATAAAATTTCCATTTGTATAAAAAAAGATTTTAATTGTATTAAAATAAAAAAAGAGAATATATTTTTAGATATTATTTTTGAAGATTCTGAAATATTAGTACTTAACAAACCCTTTAATTTGGTAGTACATTTAGGTTATGGAAATATTTCAGGTACGTTATTTAATGCTTTAATTTATCATTATAAAAATAGTATAACTTTACCTAGAGCTGGTATTGTTCATAGATTAGATCGAAACACTTCAGGTTTATTAGTAGTAGCTAAGACTGCTGATTCATATAACTATTTAATTTCTTTATTTAAAAAACGAAAAGTAATAAAAGAATATGATGTAATTGTTATTGGCCGAATTGAGCAAGATGGTTTTATTGATCGCCCCATTAAAAGAAATATTTACCGTAGAACTATGATGACTGTTGGTATAGGTGGAAAATCAGCTTTAACTTATTATAAAGTTATTACAATTTTTAGAAATTATACATATCTTCGTGTGCAGTTAAAAACAGGAAGAACGCATCAAATTAGAGTACATTTGTCTTCTATTTTTCACCCTGTATTTGGTGATAAACTATATTATAAAGGTATAAAATTAAATTTTTTAGATATTTCGGATAAAATGTATAATTTTGTTTTAAAATTTTCTAGGCCTGCGTTACATTCTAGAATGTTAGGTTTTATTCATCCAGTTATTAATAAAAAAAAAACTTGGTTAGTTAACCCACCAACAGATATGATGCGATTAATCAATTTTTTATATTCAGAAGATATGAAATAATGTATATTTTATATAATTATAATATAATTTAGTTGCATAAAATCTATTTTTTATATACGATATAATTAATAATTATTAAATTAATGTATTTGTTTATAATATTAAAATTTTATATATATCTTTATATTAAGAATTTATCATGTACAAAACAATTAAGTAAATATATGCTAAATAATAGAAAAAATCCTAGTAAGTATATAGTATCAAATATTTTTAATAAAAAAGTATTCTATACTCCTTTAATTCATTATATTGAAATTGCTTTAAAAAATTATTTTTTAATAACATGTAAAAATAAAAAAAATAATTTATATCAAATGCTTTTATCTGAAATAGAAAAACCTCTTTTTGATAGTGTTATGCAATATACAAGAGGTAATCAAACAAAAGCAGCTTTAATTTTAGGTATTAATAGAGGTACGTTGAGAAGAAAATTAAATATTTATTATCAAAGTAAACAGATTAACAAGTAAAATATTTTTTTAAAAAAAATTTATTCCATAGTGTTTATATTTATTTATTTGCTAATAAAATATTTACAGCTGTGTGTAACGCCCAAATATATCCATCAGAACCAAAACCAGATATAATTCCACGAGATATATCAGATATCCAAGAGTGTGAACGAAAATTCTCTCTTGAAAATATATTAGAAATATGAATTTCAAAAAATGGGATTTGTATTGCTAAAAGCGCATCTCTGATTGATATACTAGTATGTGCAAATGCACCCGGATTAATTAAAATAAATTGTATTTTTATTTTTTTGCACTCGTGTATTTTTTCTACTATTTTGTGTTCCGCATTAGATTGAAAATCATATAATTTAATATGTAATTCATTGGCAACTTTTTTTGTTTTGTCTATTATTTCTGACAATGTTTGTTTTCCGTATATTTTCGGTTCTCTTGTACCTAATAAATTTAAATTTGGTCCATTAATTATTATTATTTTAAATTTATTTTTCATAATATTTCCTATCTTTATACATTTTTAATAAAAAGTGATAATTATTATATATTTTATATATTAACATTTAATGAAATAATTATGTAGTTTTTTATAATAATTATTTTAATTAAAATTAATTTTATATTATATAGAATATTTTTAAAAATATTTCTTTAAAGAAAACTTATTTATTATTTTTTTATATTACAAAATAAATATTTTCTATATATTATGTAGAATATTTAATTTTCTTAATTATTTTAAGATATATTAAATTATGATAGATATTTTTTTTAAAAAAATATGATCTTATTAAAGATCATATTTTTTTATTTTTAAATAATATGTTGGATAAAAAAAGTTGATTTTGGTGATATTTATTTTCAATTCAAAGAAAAAGAAGTATGGATATTAGAAAATAAAACTATTAAATCAGGAACTTATTTTTCTGATGAAAGTATAAATAACAAGAGTAGTAAAAAATTTTTCTTCTATTTTTTCGTATACTAGTTCTAGTATATTAAGTAATATAGTTAATTCTACTAAATTTGGTTGTTCTTTATTATCTGTTATAGATTGAAATATTTTTTAAAAAGAATCATATTTATATATAAATCATATATATACTCCATTTAATTCAATAAAAAATTTTTCTTTTAAAAAAATTTATTTTTTGAAGGAGATTTATTTTTT